>JBFLYJ010000397.1:0-3475 GCA_040756635.1 Nitrospirota bacterium | reverse complement strand
TGTCGGGCAGGAAATGAGGAGGTACGGCGAGGTAATAGATGACTACACTTTTCCCGCCTGATGACGGTCTGGAGACTTCCTCAATTCGCTGTGACAGATTCCTGTAACTCTCCGCATCGTGAAAATTGCCGGACACATAATAAAGATGCCTGCTGAATCTTTCCCAGCACGCATCATGAAATGGCCCTTCATTAAATTCTTTCACGGACTCTTTTATCAGCTCCCGGTACTCATCGTCGGAACGCTTGCTGGATGCGAATGCTATGATCGAATAATTATCCGGAAGGTTCTGGTCATGGCAGAGGTGATAGAGTGTCGGAAGCAGCTTTCTCCTGCTCAAATCGCCAGTGCCGCCGAATATCACCATCGTGAACGGCTCGATATCGAATTTTTCGGGCTTTATCTCGCAGAAGGGAGAGGCGGCCGGTGTGTCTGATATGTTTTCAGTCATGATACGGTTTCCTGTAAATTAATTAATAAGAATTACTCTATGCTCTGCATCGTGTTTATCATATTTTTTTGCAGGTCACTCCCGCAGTATTTTGAGCGGAAATCCAGAATTTTTTTTAAGGAAATGGATTCCGGCTAAAGGACTGCCGGAATGACATCTTCTGTATATCTGCTTTCCTACTTCTTCTTTACTTCGTGTCCTCCAAACTCATTACGCAGGGCCGCGATTGTCTTTGCGCTGAAGGACTCATCCTGCCGTGAACGAAAGCGCTCCAGGAGAGACAAAGTTATCGCGGGCGCGGGCACGTCCAGTTCCACGGCCTCCGCGACGGTCCAGCGGCCTTCACCGGAGTCTTCGACGTAACCGCGGACCGAATCGAGCGCGGGATCTTTCTGAAAAGCGTTCTCCGCGAGTTCGAGCAGCCATGAGCGTACCACACTGCCGTGGTTCCAGAGATTTGATATCATGCGAAGGTCGAGGTTGAATTCCTTTTTTGCGTGCATGATCTCAAACCCTTCCGCGTAGCCCTGAAGCATGGCATACTCAATACCGTTATGGACCATTTTCACGAAATGCCCCGCGCCGTGAGGTCCGACATGGGCGTATCCGTTTTCCGGGGCGAGCGACTTAAGCAGAGGTTCGACTTTATTGAACGTGTCCTTCTCCCCCCCGATCATCATGCAGTAGCCGACTTTAAGCCCCCATATCCCACCGCTTGTACCTATGTCCAGAAACGCGATATTACGCTTCTTCAACTCATCCGCCCTGCGCATGGAGTCTTTGTAATAGGAATTGCCCCCGTCTATCAGAATGTCGCCTGCTTCCAGCATGCCGGATAGCGCGTTTACAGTATCTCCAGTCGCCTTTCCGGCGGGGACCATCAGCCAGATGACGCGCGGTTTTTCGAGACTGTCCACGATGTCTTTAAGAGACGAGGCGCCTTCAGCCCCTTCGTCTTCCGCCTTCTTTACGGTCTCAGGAGTACGCGCGTAAGCAACTACCTTGTGCCCTCCGCTGATCAGGCGGCGCATCATGTTCATGCCCATTTTCCCCAGACCGATCATACCGATTTTCATAACCTGGTCTCCATATGCAGTTATTAATAAAGAAGGAATTATAAAAGTCCCGCTTCGGACAAAGTTGATAACATTATTACATAAAACGGTTTACTTTGGGAATCTTTTTTTATCCACTGCGAATGCAGCTTATCCCCCTTTTTCAACCAACAGTAGGTGCTTTAAGCAAGGGGGAGCCATCAGGGTATTGATACCTTTAACTTGAACTGGCGCTATAGCTGGGGTAGTCCCCAAGGAGTTTAAGTGGCCGGGGTTTGGGGCAGAGCCCCATATCTATTTTTTCTCGTGACAAACGCCTCAGGGATGTTTATAATTTCTTATCCAGGGACGGGCTGATCTTTCTTTTAATCCCTGCGAAGTAGAGATATCATCAGATTTTATATGGTTCACATTTTGGGCATAAGGTTTAAATCAGGAATATGTTTAGTGATCTGTATTTTTACGGCACAGATAGCTATTGCCATTGACAAAGAATTTGATTGCGCTCGCAGCTATTGCGGCTGTAAAGAGAACGTTGAGATAAAATATGAGGCGACGATAGTTTCCCCTGATTTTATCCCATTGCCAAATATTAAAGTTAGTTGTTCGCGTAATGGCGTACTTGGTATTAGTGATGAATCCGGAAAAGTTGCGTTTATTATCAAAACTGTTATGTCCCCCGGATGCGGATTAGGGTGCAGCCTGTTTTATGAAAGAGAAAGTTCGACAAGCTATGAAGCTTGGGAATTTGGTGTTGATTCTGAAGCTAAACAGGTCGTGCTGGGAAATCAGTATGTTATTAAAGCTGAAAGAGATAGTGGTGAAAATAACGGTATGTGGCAAGAATGGTGTCAAGGCAGGCAATGGGGTTCAAACGGTCATCTAAGGGTTTCAGGTAATTACAAGAAAGGGGTAAAGGAAGGGTTGTGGAGTGAATGGAATTGCAATGGAAGCAGGAAATCACAAGGAGAGTATAAAAACGGGAAAAAAGAAGGAACCTGGATAGAATGGTATGAAAACGGCACAATGAAAAATCAATCTGAGTGGCATGATGATATGTGGCACGGAAAAATGATTTCATGGTATCCAAATGGTCAAATCGAGACCGAAACCGAATTTCGTAATGGTGAATATTATGGAGTAAAAAAATATTATTCAAGAGACGGAAAAGTCGAATTCATGGATTCTAGTGGTCATATTATTAACACTGAATAAGGGTAACCTGACAAGTCAGTACCTTTAGAAGTATAGAAGTCAAACCGCTGCTACTAGCCCAGAAGCGCTGAAGATCGGAAGCAGGCATTCTTCGAAACCCCCATTGATCATTTCAGGAATGGTTCATGAATGTGCGTGTCAACTATTGTATCTCCGTTCGTGTGATATACTTTTAATGAAATAACCAACCTTTTCATTTTCAAGGGACGGGCGTATGAGATGAGGAAATGATGGCCGATTTCAGAAAACATACGATCCTTGGAAGGACGGGATTGAGCGTAAGCAGGCTCGGCATTGGCTCCGGGTACGGTGTGCCTGCCGTCGCGGTCGAAAAGGCGTTTCACGAATACGGGGTCAATTATTTTTTCTGGAGCTCTCCAAGGCGCAGGGGTTTACGGGACGCGGTCCGCAGTCTGTCCCCGGCCGCGCGTGACAAGATGGTCATCGCCATCCAGACCTACGACCATCACGGTTTTCTTATGCGCAGATTTGTCGAGAAAGGACTGCGCGAACTTCACATCGATTACGCGGACGTTCTCATCCTCGGATGGTTCAATAATGTCCCCGGCAGTAGGGTCCTCGATGCCGCGCTCAAACTCAAGGAAGAGGGCAGGGTGCGTTTTATCGGTATGTCCGGTCATAACCGCCCGGTGTTCGGGCAGATGGCGGTACAGCCCGGCAGCCCGGTTGACATCTTCATGATCAGATACAATGCCGTGCACCGGGGCGCTGAAAAGGACATATTCCCTTTTCT
>JBFLYJ010000396.1:0-3502 GCA_040756635.1 Nitrospirota bacterium | reverse complement strand
GCAACATGAATCTGCTGATAAAGAAAAAGACAGCGCTCGGAGGAGTTCAGGTCCTTGATATCATGAAGAACATCGCCGAGCAAAACAACAGGAAAGTCACGCTCAACGAATTCAGCGCCGACGGCAAGAACATTATTATCAAGGGCACTGCCGACTCTTTTGAGGACGTCGAGGCACTAAAAAACAATATCGCCTCTCTGTACAGGGAGGTCAGGGTAACCGATTCCGGCGCCACCGCCGACAAGAAGATCAATTTCACAATTATTATGCAGGAAAAGACGGCATGAAAAAACGGACGGTCAACCTGCTTTTATACGACAAAACGATACTGGTACTGTCATTCGCGATATTATTGACAATAATACTTGCGATAATGTCGGTCATCTATGGCCGGAGCTTTGAAGGCAAAAACGAACAGCTTAGAAACAGTCTGTCAGAGATGCAGGCCCTCTCAGGTGATGTTGTCCGGCTGAAATCGGTCGTAGGATCAAAAGAAAAGAAGATCGGACTCAGGAAATCAGCGGGGATCGTCTCTGTTCTTGAACAGATCCTCAAGTCACACGGACTTGAGGCCAAGGTAATCAAACCCCTCGGCAAAACAAAAGTCGATGAATTTTCTGAGGACACAGCCGAGGTTGAAATTGATAACGCAGACCTCAACAGTATCGTTAACCTGTTTTATAAGGTTGATGTCTCTCCTTCACCGCTTAAAATTAAAGCCGCCTCAGTACGGTCTGCCTTTGAAAACCCCGATAAGTTCGTCCTGAAATTAACGGTCTCACTAATGAGCAGGGGATGAACCGACCCGGCGGCAAATGAGAATCCGGTGATAAAATTACGAAACATCCTGCTTGTCCTGGCTTTCGTACCGGTCCTGCTGATACTTCTGTGGACCATCGCAGTGCCTCTCGACCTCATTAAAGAGCGGCTGGAATCATCAGTAACCGGCCAGGCGGACGGCAGCATGACCCTTTCCCTGAACGGACTGAGAAAGGGGATTTTCTTCTCACTCTACGCGGAAAGCCTCGAACTGAAAATTGACAACAGCCCAGCATTGATTATCACAGGCTTTACCGGCAGACTGTCACCGTGCTGTCTGGCAGATCTGCGGCTTGGCTTTGACATGAAAGGCAGGATCGGGACCGGAGACGTCAGTGGGACAATAAAAATTCCGCTTGAAGGCAGCATCAGGGCAGAGCGGGCGGAACTAAGTGAAGTCCCTTATCTTACGCGGTTTAATACAGCCGTAAACGGTCATGTCGCTTCCGACATAGGCATTAACGGCAATGAACTAAGAATCATATTTAACGTCCCTGACCTGGCCATAGACGATTCATCATCAATCATCCCGCTTCTCAATACGTTCACCAAACTTCAGGGTGCCCTGACACTAAAAGGCAGCACCATACAGGTCGACTCCATCAGCCTTGACGGGACTAAAGGTTATGCCAGGTTAAAAGGCAAAATCGTCGGGAATATTATGGACCTATCCCTGGAATTAATGCCTGAGACCGACAAACTGAATACTCTGGAATCAATGGTAGTCGGCAAATATATAGTTTCGCCCGGATACTATGTCGTCCCTATAACAGGCCCTCTCCCAAGATGATATAAGCTCCCAATTTACATGAAGGCATAACCTTAACGCAGCATAAATCAGGGAAGCGGCCTTAACTGCCGATATCAAATGGGATAATAAAATTCAGGCTCGTGGAATACCTGTCAACCTTGAAGTACGGGACTAATGTGTCTTTCCCGGAATATACGCGGTAAGCATTAATAAGTGTCTTCGCGACGGCCAGCGAGAAAAGCGCGTCGCGCGACAGTCCCGTTTCCTTCGATATCGTAATCGGGTCATAAGAGGGATTGTCCCCGCTCACGTAAAAAGCGTAAAAACAGTACCACATCATGTCAGCACCGCTCGTAATCAATAATGACTTATTATATGTGTCCGGTTTTTTTCTATAGTCCCGAAGCGCGTGCTCAAAAGCCAGATCGGCAAAAAACTCTCCTCCCATGGTGTATGACAGCACAGACCTTTCATCTATCTTCTCCACGCTGCTCGTCCCAAGGAAAAAATCTCCACCGCTCTTCTGAAAAAAATTCAGCCTGCTTCCCTCAGCGTCCACATAATGGGCCACTACCTCATGTCCAAATTCGTGCACCGCCAGGTTGGTAAGGAAAGCGGCCCCTACCCGGACAACGTCGCTCAGGCGCATAGTTCCGTCAAAGAACTCCCGCCCTGATCTCTTCTTCGATCCCCTGCCCGAAAAATCATACGTGATATTACTGACAAAGGACGGCGGAATATTGTAAATGTCAATGCCGGATCTATAGGTCCCGGAGGCCCCGATTTCACTCAGTGCTGTGAAGCGTTCTTTTTTGTCTCCTGAAAACCACATCCGCTCACCCGCTGCTGCGTTATATACCGCAGGGAGCGAAGACCTGGTACCGTCCTTTGCAGCCCCGTAGTGATAGGCCAGGGACATTCCATTTTCAGGCTTAAACTCCTGGGCATAAGATAATGAAATCAGCGCCAAAATAAATAAGTTCATTATCGATATTTTGAGTGCTGTTTTCATATCTCTACTTTCCGCCGCGAGCGGCTTTAATATCTATGCTTATGATCGGGTTCTTCAGAGAGGAACTTGAATATTACAGGACCTGAACATACGGGTTTTTATGAGAGAAGCAGAAGCTATTACAGGCATTTTACCCACTACATTATTTTTTATTTTTCTGGTAAACTCCTATACAAATTGATTTACTGTAACGTTGCATAGCCAGGTGAGCGGCCTTGCCATAAAACATTTACTCAGCAATGAGCAGCAGGAGCACGGCGGTAATAATTTAATGCAGCAGTAAGGTTTGTTAATCTCGCAAGCCCGAATTATTAATATGAACGACAGTTTTTATATGCAGATGGCCCTTGACCTCGCAGCCAGAGGGAGGGGCAGTACCAGTCCTAATCCCATGGTGGGCGCGGTCATCGTAAAGGGAGACAAAATCATCGCTTCCGGTTATCATAAAAAGGCCGGAACAGCACATGCCGAAGCAGCCGCATTAAAAAAAGCTGGGACACGGGCCAATGGGGCTACGCTGTATGTTACCCTGGAGCCATGCTGTCACACGCATAAGAGGACCCCGCCGTGCACTAAAGCGGTCATTGCGGCGGGGATCAAAGAGGTAGTCGCGGCGATGAAAGATCCGAACCCGGAGGTCTCGGGCAGGGGATTAAAGGAGCTCAGTAAGGCGGGGATAAAAACCAGGACAGGCATCATGAAGGAGTCGGCACGAAAACTGAACGAGGTCTTCATAAAATACATCACCCAGAAAAAACCTTATGTTGTTCTCAAGATCGCCCAGAGTATAGACGGTAAAATAGCGACCTCAGCGGGGGAATCAAAATGGATTACCGGCGCTGAATCAAGAGAGCGGGTCCATAAAGCCAGAAACGAAGTCGACGCCCTGCTGGTCGGCATAGGGACAGTGACAGCTGATA
>JBFLYJ010000395.1:0-3504 GCA_040756635.1 Nitrospirota bacterium | reverse complement strand
GAGTGGGAGATGTCCGTTGTCATGACCACTCTCGGGCTTGCCCTGTTTATGGACAATCTTCACCTTGCGCTCTATGGCCCGTTCGTCAAATCCATACCCGCCCTGCTTGATGACTATATTGACATAGCCGGTATCCCCACAAGCAGACATGACGCTGTAACGGTCGTAATTTCCATGGGCATCATTATCGTTTTTTGGCTCTTCCTGCGCAGTACAAAGACAGGCATGGCCATGCGGGCGGTCGCGCAGGACATGGCCGGGGCGGACATTGTCGGGATACCGAGGGAAAGGATATTCTGGTCTGCCTTCGGCATCAGCTGCGCTTTTGTAGCTGTTGCGGGAATACTGTTTGCTCCAAGGTACTTCGTAGTTTACTCCGGCGGCTGGGAGATCATGATGAAGGGCTGGGTCATGACCGTATTCGGCGGCATGGGCAGTCTTTCCGGGGCGGTGCTCGCGGCATTTATACTTGCGATGGTTGAGGCCCTGGTGGGCTGGCAGATCGGTTTTACCTGGACCATGGCGGTCTGGTTTACGGTATTGATCGGTATATTTATTTTCAGGCCGCAGGGCCTGAAGGGGACGTGGGGGTAAGATAGAGTTCAGAGTAGGGGCGAGGTGACCTCGCCCTTACAGAGTTAAGAGTCGAGAGTTACGATCTATGAATATGCGCAAAGATTTATCAGCCCTGCTTATTATATTTGGCGTTCTGAGCATAGCCCCTGTTTTTATTCACGGCAATCTGGCTGTTATGCATCTATTTATTATGTGTCTTGTGTATGCGGTGGCCGCGGGGGCATGGGACCTCATGATGGGGTTTGCGGGGGTGTTCTCCTTCGCTCAAATGGCATTTTACGTCATCGGCAGCTACGCATCTGCACTCATAACAAACCGTTTCGGCATATCTCCCTGGCTCGGCATAATGGCCGGCGGCGGCATAGCTGCCGTGAGCGGTGTCCTGATCGGACTGCCCTGCCTGAAGATCAAAGGATCATATGTTGCTCTGCTTACCTTTGCACTTCACATGCTGCTCGAACCACTGCTGAAAAGTGAATGGGGTATAGCTATCGGTACCGGAGGTACCGGGGGAATCGTCGGTATCCCGCAATTATCCATATCGGGGTATACCTTTTCAAAACTCGAGGTGGTCCCTCCCTTCTACACCGCCCTCGGCATATCTTTTGCCGCTTTTTATGTTATGTACAGGATCATTCATTCCAGATGGGGGCTCGCCTTCAGCTCCATCCGTGATTCAGAGCCTCTGGCCAGATCACTCGGCGTGGATTACTGCTGGTATAAACTGATCGTCTTCGGTGTTTCAGCCTTTCTGACCGGAGCGATAGGGGCATTTTACGCGCACTATATAGGCGTCCTCTCCCCCCGGCTGCTGGGGCTCGACATGTTCCTCATGCTGTTGGTCATGCAGGTGATCGGCGGACAGGGGCTCTTCCCCGGAGCGCTGATCGGAGCCTTTATCATTACCTTTGCGAGCGAGTATCTCCGTGTTGTGGATGTCTACCGCCTTGTCATATTCGGTGCGCTGATAGTTGCGCTTGTTGCCATAATGCCTAAAGGCATCATGGGTCTGATATACGGTAGGAACGGCGGGGATAGCCCGTCGCGTGTGACCGGCCTGGTTCAGCGTGCCTTCCCCGGCAAGGCCTGTCAAAAGACCGGGGACTGTATCAGGGAGGATTCCTGAAGTGAATATCCTTGAGGTAAAGAATGTGACCAAGACCTTCGGCGGACTGACCGCTGTCAGTGACCTGAGTTTTCAGATCGAAAAGGGAGAAATATTCGGCATAGCCGGACCGAACGGTTCCGGAAAGAGCACCCTGTTTAATGTCATCAGCGGGTTTGATCCCGGCACGGGGGATATCGTCTTTGACGGAAGAAATATTAATAGACTCGCGCCTCACCAGATATGCCGGAAGGGAATCGCGCGGACTTTCCAGGTCCCCCATGTTTTCTCAACGTTTACCGTTCAAAAAAATATCAGGGTCGGGGCGCACTTCGGGGCGCAGAGAGAAGTTGATGAGGATAAGAACATTAAAGAGGTGGTGTCCTTTGTCGGTCTTGAAGGGAAAGAGAATATTATTACCGCCAATCTTAATCTCTTTGATAAAAAGAGAACAATGATAGCGTCGGCCCTCGCCACAAGGCCCAAATTGCTGATGGTGGATGAACCGATGGGAGGGTTGAGTCCAAGCGAGATCAGGGATTCGGTGACGCTGTTAAAAAGAATCAATAACGACCTGGGCGTAACCGTCATCATCATTGAGCACATGATGAAAGTCCTGGCAGAGCTGTCAGGGCGGCTGATGATAATCGACAACGGTTCAAAGATCTGCATCGGCGATCCCGAAGAAGTGAGCCGGGACGAGAGGGTCATCAAGACTTACCTAGGAGGAGGGTATCATGCTTGAGGCCGACAATATAAATACCTTCTACGATCAATTCCATGCCCTGCATAATGTCACCGTTAAAGTCGATGCCGGTGAGTTTGTAGCGGTGTACGGCCCTAACGGTCACGGCAAGAGCACCCTGCTGAAGACGATATGCGGTCTGCTGCCGCCTTCTTCCGGTACGATCAGATTTAAAGGCAGACGGATTGAAAAGCTGTCTCCGCGCGAAATCGTCGGCATGGGGCTGGTGTATATCGCTGAGGACAGACATCTGTTTCCACAGATGACGGTCATGGAGAACCTGAAACTGGGGGCTTATAATCCGGGCGCCCGGAAGAGGGAATCCCGGAACATTGAATACGTTCTTCACCTGTTTCCCAGATTGAAAGAGAGGGCGAAGCAGCTGGCCCAGACACTGAGCGGAGGCGAGGCACGCATGCTGGCCATTGGCAGGGGACTGATGTCCAATGCCGAATTTCTTGCCATAGACGAACCGTCCCTGGGACTCTCTCCGCTGCTCAGGAAAGAGGTGTTTGAAAAAATCCGGGAGATCAACAGAAAAGGAGTGAGTGTGCTTCTGGTTGAGCAGAACATTACCGAGACCACAGAGATGGCCGACAGGATCTACCTGCTGGAAGACGGCATGATCGTGCTCGAAGGGACAGAGGAAGAGGTCTTAAGCAATAACCACGTAAGGGAGGTTTTATTGGGTATATAGCGGACGTTCAGATATTGCCGTGCCCCTGCTGTCTGCATTATATATGAACACACTGCTCAGATATTGAACTCTACATCCCGGCACTGCGTTCTTAACCTGCTGAAATTCAGTATTTTTTAGTGGCATATGTTTTGCAGTCGTCACATTAAACCCTTTCCATTAACTTTATAACTTAGTGTTGATATGTCTATTGTCACAAATATGAATAATGTGCTTAAAAAAAATGTTACGGCCCTGGAATACACCAGCGCAGTACGCCCGATGGTTGAGTTCATTAATGTCACCAAGGCATACAGCCCCATATGTATACCATTGAATAATATAAATCTGAAAATTTTCGAAGGGGAGATTTTGGTTCTATGCGGCCCGAGCGGCGCAGGA
>JBFLYJ010000394.1:0-3519 GCA_040756635.1 Nitrospirota bacterium | reverse complement strand
CCAGTCTCTGGCCAGGGCGCTTCTTTATTCAAGAATGTGGGAATTACCAAGTCCTCCGGGAGGGTCCGGGGGAGAACAATATAACTGGTATTACTGGGTCGGTGAATATGACGGTACATTGTCTGTCCCTTCCGGTTCTGAAATGTTGATTACTTTGTCTGAGGTAGATCTTCAGATGAGGAACATCGCTAACATGCTTGTGGCCGCGAAAAGCGGCGCTTCAGTGCTGTGTCATCTGGAGCTGGTCGAACAGTCGGGAAACTGGATTTATGCCAGGATCAGCATGATGAATGAGGGCAAAAAGGATTGCGTAATACAGAATCCTTTTATATTATCAAAGGCCAATCCGAAAACAGATTTCATCCGAATTGAAGCTGCCCTCCCGCCGGTAAGTGAGCCGGGGGTGACCACTTCAGGTTTCCAATATATGCCTTTACCCATGCCGGATCCCGGAAAGCTGGCGGCCCCGTGGGACGAAGAGTACGTTATACTGCGTGCCGGAGAGAGTATAGGCTGCCCTCAAAAAATAAGTATAAATCTTTCCACATACCGGGGATATTTCGTTCGCGCTGTTTATTCACATTACGGGATGCCCGCTGCTGCTCCTGATCTGCCGCTCGTGAGGGGGTGTGCTTTTTCTAATGCGTTACATTTGCAGGTGTAATCACGACCATATATCGGCTTTTATTCGGAGAAATCCGAAGTTAGAAAACTTCTTGAAAGCAATGGAATTGATATCAGCCGGCCGGAGCAGACAACAGAAAACATGTATGACATACCATGAAAGGAATCAATGCT
This sequence comes from Nitrospirota bacterium, assembly GCA_040756635.1. Lineage (GTDB taxonomy): Bacteria > Nitrospirota > Thermodesulfovibrionia > UBA6902 > UBA6902 > UBA6902. Next base: position 2,721 of record JBFLYJ010000394.1, on the reverse strand, counting down.
GAGAACTTTACAATCTTTTCCTGTCTTCATCTTATCTGCGGCTGCTTTATTTTTATTCAGCTGCTTTGCTGACAGAGGCGCGTCCGGCGAGACGGAAGCACCGGCGGACCCCCTGGATGCTTTCGCGCTGGCTTTCAATATCAGCCGTGCCGATGTAAAGGAAGTCGGCAAAATCTCCTTCGGAGACACCGGCACGGTATCCGCGATTCTGTTCGGCATTTACATGGACAAGGAGAAATATCAGTCCGGGCTTGTCACAATATACCCCCGACTGAATAAAAACTATATAGGAGAAGTCATAAAACTTATTCCCGGGGACAGTATACACTTCCAGGGGATACTGGACATAAAAGGCGTTCCCGGCATTGTTGATCTGAGCAGGAAGAAACCGGCGGATACAATTGACGGAAAGGCCGGTTCCGGCATGAAAAGTCCCGCACTGCTGTTAAATATCAGCAAAGAGTCTCCTCTTGCGGAGGATACGCTTTTTCTGATCTCTGTCAACCGCTCGCCATCCGTTTTATGGCAGGAGACAATCCGGTCCATACGTGCCGACGGCGGAGGTTATAAAACGATAAGAATGCAGCTGGAACAGGGGGAGGATGAATATCTTGCGGTCCGGCTTATTCAGACCACACTCCCCGGTAAGGGAGCAGCACCCTATAGACCGGGACCGCCGCTGTCACGAATATTCAAGATAAAAGACGGCACATACCAGCGCTTCACAAAGTGATCAATGCCTAATATCACGCTCTGATAAAAGATATCGAAAATATTTTATCGCAAGTCGTTTTAAATATAACAGACTTATACTGCCGCACGGAGACAAATCGACTGTCATGTGATATAATGAAGCCTCAAAACCCGGAAGCAGACGATTAATTTAATTTATGCCGGACGACAAAGATTCCATAGAAAATCTCAGATCCGAACTGGAGAGTGCTCTCAGGTTCCTGCATACCTTCAATATGCAGTCAAAGATCGACCTGATAGATGTTACCTCCCGTCTGCTTGCACTTATCGAAGAACTCGTGGCCTCCAGTGTCGTTGATTTACGTTCGTTTGAAAAACGCCGCCAGTTGATTGTCGAACGGGAGACTGAGCGCATGAACAAAGAGGGCCACGTTAAAGTTATGGTCTGCGAGACGGAAGACAAATACGCCATGACGGAGTTGCCCTAGATAAACTGTACTCAAAAGATATCAGCATGCAAGGCCAGATGCTGCACCTTTGGATTCGCCCTCTCGATCCAGGACCTCAACGAAGGTATCGTCCGATGGAATTATGGGTTGCCCTATCATATCAGGCAGAGAGACGACACTTATTGCGAGCATATCAACCGTGAAACGATGCAATGTAACGTGTACGATAACCGGCCCGCCGTTTGCAGGTCATATGACTGCCGCAGCGATCAGCGTGTATGGAATGATTTCGAAAAAACTGTTATCGCAGATCCTCCTAAAGAGTAAGGGAACCCTGAGACTTCATATCTTTCCGCCACTGTCTCGATAGCCCCTTTTCGGCCGTGATTCCCCGGGAATACGAAGCATCACTTCATATATGTTGTAGGTTCGGCCCCACTCCTTTATAATTGTCATATAACAGTAATGAACCTGAGTATCATTGACATATTAAGGCAGGCATGTTTCGGAAACTTATTGATCGATACCCTAGAGACAACTGTAAAAAAACAGTGACGGACAGTTATCCCTAACGGCAAAGAGAAAATTCAAGAATCTTATCGTATTGAACAGGTTTTTGGAACGCACCTGCCTTTACAGGACAAGTTTATACATAAATCGGAATAAACTATAACCGATACACATTATGGCCAGAAATATAATCCTCGAAGAATTAGGCTCCGGCAAAAGTTACCACGTCACCCTTCCCTGCATACTGGGACGGGGGAAAGAGGCCGACCTTTCATTCCCGGACATGACGATGTCGCAAAAGCACGCGCTGATTGAGGAGACGGATGACGGGCGCATATGGATCGAGGACCTCAAGAGCACAAACGGAGTGTACGTGGCTGACAGAAAAATCGGGAACAAGGCTGTCCTCGTGACCGGAGACTCGTTTCAGTTGGGAAATACAAAGTTTCTGCTATCGGAGACGGAGGAAGACATATCGCGTCAGACGGTCATCCTTCATTCGCTTCAGCCCTCCGAAAAGAAAAGCCTGGACCATGAAAGGCTGAAAGTACTATATGAAATAACCGACGAGTTCTCCACGGTCCATGATATCGGGACACTCGGGGAGCGGATATTTTCAAGGTTTAAAGAGATATTCGCCCAGGAGAGGGGATATATAGCCACTTTCCAGGAAGACGGGTCTCTGAAGCCTTTGTGCCTCTGTTCCGCCGATGAGACAGTCCCGGTGAGCAGGAGCGTGGTGAACAGGCTGCTTGAGAACGGCGAGTCCTTTATTCTGGAGGACGCGCTGAGCGATGACGCCTTCAGCGCTAAGGAAAGCATCATGGCATTGAATGTGAGGTCCGCCATGTGCGCCCCTCTGACCTACCGCAGTCAGATATACGGACTGATTTATCTCGACCGCAATGTCCCCGGGGCCTACCAGCACGAAGACCTGGAGTTCCTCAGCAGCATAGGTTCCATCCTGGCCCCGCTTATTGAAAACACCCGGCTCTGGTCCGAACTTAAACACCGCTACGCCGACGCGGTCGAGACACTGAAGGCCACGGAGGCGAAACTGATCGAAACA
>JBFLYJ010000393.1:0-3533 GCA_040756635.1 Nitrospirota bacterium | reverse complement strand
GAGCACCGCTCCTCCGCCGTGAAGTCCGCCGGTTTTCCTTTCAACGAGTCGCGTGCCGAGTCTCTGTTCCATAGTTTGAATGTAGCTTAATGCCTTTCTGTAGGAAACTTTTATGTCCTTCGCGGCCCTGTTGATCGAGCCTGTCCTGTCTATCGCCGTCAGCAGTGCCTCCCTCCCGCGGCCGAATACCGCTTCCCCGTCTACCTCAAGCCATATCTTTGAACGTACTCTCATAGTACCGTTATAACACATTTGTCATAACGCTGTCCACAAAAAAAGGATCCGGAGATCAGATTCGCGGACTGGTTTAACCAATCCCTGACTCCAGACCCCTAAACCTTCTTATTGTAATACGCCCCGTGCGCGCAGGCCTTGCACCGGAGCTTGCCGTCTTTGGTGATGTCCCTGCTGTCCTGGACGTGTTCCCCGCAACTGTGACATTTGATCCTTCTTTTGGGTCTTCCGGGCATGTCCTCTTCGGGTATTATGATTTCGACCTCATTCCATTCGAACAGCTCTTCATCAGGCATTATTTTGTAGGCCTCAAGCTGGCATTTGTATTTGTCTTCGATATCAGGGAAGTAGTTCTTTGCCTTGTCTTTCGATTCTTCCATAGCGATGATCCTGACCGCTTTCCCTGTTTCCGTATTTACAAACGTCGCCGCCATCTTTCCGTAGTCAAGGAACTTCAATGACCGCTTCCCGAGACTGCATCCTGTGACAGACTGGATCGCGTCGGTTGCGCAGCGGTCTATTTCTACGTAAGATATGAGCTTCTTGCGGTCTTTACCTTTCGGGTCGTCTATCCCGATCAGTCTCAATCCGAGCATGCTTAATCTGACGCCAAGCACCTGCCCGGGGCAGAGATGACCGTGTGTCCTGACTGATTCTTCTAGGAGTTTTTCAAAATCCATATTTTTTCCCTACTGAAATATTTTCATTCACAATCATGGAATGGTATGCAGAAAATACACCCCGGCTTCCATGTTATCAAATCTACAATCTTTGGAACCGGACTGTCAATGAAGTCATAAAGAATATCAGAAGTGTCCGGTAAATATTTATTAAGCATGTATGACCGGACTTATATTAATTTTAACCGGACACTTATATAGAAATACCTTTAATTACGTTCATTGACAATGATATAATCAGTGTCGAGGGTATTTAAAAACGGGCCTCAAATATTTGTTTCCGGTCGTTATCAAATGAAATTCGGGAAATTCTTTAACAGTATCGCCTTTCGCATATCTGTTGCCATCGCAGTCGTGATTGCCGCATCAACCATAACCGTCGGTGAGATCATCCTGAAAGAAGAGCGGCAGACGCTGGAACATGAACTTATCAGTAAAAGCCGGTATCTCGCCGAATTGCTCTCCTATTCTATCAGGGAACCTCTCTTGCGTGATGACCGCGATGCTGTATTTACTTTACTGGAAGGCACGATCATCAGCAGGGAAAGCATAGTAGTATATGCGGATGTATATGATAAAAAAGACCGTATGATCGCCGCTGCATTTAAAGATGAAAAACACAGTTCAATGCTGCTGCCATTTAACCTGGATACATCTTTGAGGGACATGGAAATCATAGAAGATAGCGACATGCCGATCTATCATCTGAGACTGCGGATCGGCGGAAATAATAATGAAACTGCGGGGGTCCTGAGACTCTGCGTAACGAAGGATTATCTTAACAGCACCCTGATAAACACTAGAAAGAAGATCTATCTCATAGGGGCCGCCATTATTTTCATGGGAATCATGCTTGGGCTTTTTGCGGCCAGAAAAATTCTCAAGCCGATCCTTATTCTCAATGAAGGCGTGAAGCAGGTGGGAGAGGGAGGACTCGGTGTTGAAGTCCCTGTGATCGGTATGGGCGAAATAAAGGAGCTGGCGGGTTCATTCAACAAAATGTCCGTGAAGCTCAAAGAGCTGGTCGACGCCATGAAGTCCGCGCAGAAGAACCTGATACGCACAGAGAAACTGTACGCCATAGGGGAATTTTCGGCCGGGGTCGCGCATGAGATAAGGAACCCTCTTACGTCTATAAAGATGCTTTTTCAGACGGTAAAGAGCAGAAAGGAAACGATGTCTCAAAAAGATATCGAGGTGATTGAAAAAGAGATAAACAGGATCGACCGTATCATCCAGTCGTTCCTGGCCTTTGCGAGACCGCAAAAAGTCGAGATGAGCGACGTCAGCATAAAAAATATCCTTGATGAGGTTATTACCATTACAAAACCCAAGATGGGCCAGTGCGAGATACAGCTTGAGCAGGAGATCCCTTCCGAGTTGCCGGGTATACGAGGGAATTTTGACGCACTGAAGCAGGTGTTCCTGAACCTGGTGCTTAACGCGATCCAGGCAATGGACAAACAGGGAGGCACGCTGGGGATTGAGGCGACTACCGCCGACGGCACACTCTCCGTTTTCATAAAAGACACGGGCATCGGTATACCGGAGAAGCATTTAAGGTATGTCTTTGACCCTTTTTTTACTACAAAAAAAGACGGCACCGGAATGGGTCTCGCCCTTACGCATAATATCATCAATGACCACTCCGGCTCCATAGAAATAAAATCCGTCCCCGGCGGGGGGACCAGTGTAAAGGTGGAATTACCGATATGAACACAATCCTGGTAGTAGATGATGAAGAGTCCGTTAGATATTCATTCAAGCGGATGTTTGAGAAGGAATACAGGGTATTGGCGGCTGAGGACGGCTGTTCTGCAATAGGTCTTCTCGGCAATAACGACAATAGTGTTGACGTGGTATGTCTTGATATAAGGATGCCCGGCATGAGCGGTATAGATGTGCTGAAGGCGATAAAGTCGAAGATGAGAAACCTTCCTGTTATCATCATGACCGCCTTCAGCGATTCTGATACCGCGATTGAGGCGATGAGGGAAGGTGCTTTTGATTATCTTACCAAACCCTTTGAGTACGACCAGCTGACAGAGATCATTAAACGGGCGATCTCTTCATCCAGGCTTCAGCATGAGGCCTTCTACGGCGACATGAAACCCATTGAGGACAACAGCGGGGACACAATCGTGGGGAAGAGCCAGGTGATGTTGAATGTGTATAAAATGATCGGGCAGGCAGCGGGTTCGGATGTCCCGGTGCTGATAAGCGGGGAAAGCGGAGTAGGCAAAGAGATAGTAGCGCGCGCGATATATAATTACAGTTCCAGAAAAGGGGCGACCTTTATGGCAGTAAATTGCGCCGCCTTGCCGGAGGGAATAGTTGAAAGCGAGCTGTTCGGCTCAGAAAAGGGGGCCTTTACAGGTGCGGAAAAGAGAAGGATAGGGAGGTTCGAACAATGCGACAAGGGCATTATATTTCTTGATGAAATCGGCGACATGCCCCTTTCAACCCAGGCGAAACTACTCAGGGTCCTGCAGGACGGGAGCTTTGAAAGGGTCGGCAGCAACATTACTTTAAGAACGGATGTCAGAGTGGTAGCTGCGAGCAATAAGAACCTCCGTGAAGAGGTAGAGCGGGGCGGCTTTAGGGAGGACCTTTTTCACA
>JBFLYJ010000392.1:0-3533 GCA_040756635.1 Nitrospirota bacterium | reverse complement strand
GCACGAGCAGCAGATTGAGACAAACCCCCCCAGCAGAAGCGTCAGCGTCTCCTGAAGTTTCAGATGCAACTGATTGCGATCATCCTGCAGTTTGCGGAGACGGCCTACGGAAATGTCAGTGAATATGCCGAAGCCGCTTATCAGAATCAGGATTGCCGTGCGCATCCAGAGTTCATTGAAATCCCCGGGGACTAATTCGAACCGCGATTCACCGTACAGGAGAAAGTGGACACCGGAGTCAAGGAACCAGAACCCGGCTGCGACCGTAAAACCGATAACAGTATATTTTATTTTTTCGAGTTTCATGTTCTTGTTTAGCTGATGATAATTTCAGTAATTCTCTCCGTTGCTGTCTCCTGTGCCGGAGCTTGATGTGTTTGTCGGCCTGAGCATATTCATGCGCTCATTAAATGACGACTCCCTGGTTTTTCCGGTCAGAAACATCGCCATCATTATCATGCCGCCGACGGAACCTATGACTAGTCCTAGAACGAAAAGTACCATTACAGTCACTCCTCCTTTTTTCACGGAATAAATTGTTACAGCAATAATCATTATTAATGCAATGCGTGTGCCAGTAATTTCTCCGGACGGATAATTATTGATTATCGGTTAGTTATCAATAGCGCGTGTCCGGCGACGTGGTTTATTGACCGGATGCCTCCGGTCAGGCGACCAGGCCCCTGAGAGTATCGCTGCTATTCAGCTGAGTAACTTCACGATTCTAAAGTCTTCTGCGTCTGGCACAATCATTGCAATTTTACCTATTAAAGCCTGGATTTTAGTCGATCCGTGAGGAGTGTCAAAGACATGAAAACATTGCGCCAGAGAAGGTGTTTCGAAAGAATGCCGGCAAACATAAAAATAAGTTTCTTTCACGGCGGTATCTTTTATTCAGGGGTAGTGACGAATATATCAAAAAAAGGCATGTTTGTCCGCACAATGGTAAGCCTGCATGAAGGTACTATATTCCCGCTCATCGTCCGCGTAGAGGATTCTGTTGTAAACGTGATGGCGGCGGTCAGACACCGCAGGATATCGGACCATCTGAAGATGGGTGTGGGAATCGAAGTAATAAGTCCATCCGGCATATCCCGGGATTAAGCGGACAGAAAATAAAATTATTATGCAAACGGGGATGACAATATCAGGAAACGCCGGCAGAGGGAAGTTGCGCCTTGCCGTCACTGCTTTCTGCCTGATTGTCTTGTTTGTGCGGACGGCCTGGACCGCCGGGATGCCGGTCTATATAAGACTTCAGCCGGTCACGAACAGCGTAAACGCGCCGACCGCGGTCGCGCTTGACAGTTATGAAAACATATATGTCGCTGAATCCATAAATAAACGTATTCGTATTTACAGCCAGAGCGGGTCGCTGAAAGATACTATTCAGGGACTTAACAGTCCGGTCAGCGTTGCGGTCGATGGGAGCGGAAGGGTCTATGCCGGGGACAAGACCGGCGGGTATGTCGCGGTCTATGATTCGGGGTTGAGTCTCCTGTACAAGCTCGGCTCAGGTGACGGCGAATTTATACAACCCAATGATATCGCGATAGACAGCGCCGGGATGGTTTATGTGGCAGACCTGGGTATGAACATGGTCAAAATATACGGCCCCGACGGCGCATACAGCGGATTTATCGGCGGGCCCGGGAATGGTTCCGTGCCCACGCCGGACGGGAAATTCAACAGGCCTACCTCAATCGAAATATCCGAAGCCACTGGAGAGATAATCGTGCTTGACCACGGACTTGCTTATGATTCTTACGGCACGGTGGTTGACGGAGCGCGAATTCAGAAGTTTGGTCCTGACGGAAGCTTCAGGAGCAGCCTGAATAAGTACGGGACAAACATCCTCAGCGGCGAGATGCAGAGGCCCCAGCACATAGCGGTCGACGGACAGGGCAGGATTTATGTAACTGATACGTCGTACAATGTCGTGCTTGTCTATGGAGACGACGGTGACGGCTCAAACGGCAATGCGGACGTTTATCTGGGAACGGTATATGACCTGGATTCCCCGTTGAGAATTCCTGTCGGAATAACCATCGGCAGAAACAGTAAGCTATATGTGGCATCGCTTACCGCGAACAGGATAGATGTTTTTGGAATGGGATCATACACGGACATGACAGTGTCCCCTCTGCGGATTACCTATCCGGAAGGGCAGTGCGCCGTGTTTACCCCAGAGTCTGTCACAATAGTCAATAACGGCACAGCCGCCCTGAACTGGAGTGCGGACGCGCAGGAAAGCTGGATATACCTTTCGGAGCTTTCGGGAACGGTGCCTGTATCTGGAACATATTCTTTAAACATTGGTGCGGAACCCGCAGGCCTGACTGCCGGTCATTACAGCGGGACTGTCAGATTAAGCGCCGGGACCGGGGACACCGAGATCATCACTGTTGAAATGACGGCGTCACCTGTGCCGCTGATTGCCGATGCGGGAGCTTCATATACCGGGACCGAAGGTCAGCCTGTAATGCTCGATGCGTCATCATCGACCGGTTGCATCATCAATTATGAATGGGACGCAGACAATGACGGGACATATGAATACTCTTCCGCCTTTCCTCAGCAGGGACTCATATTTAATCAAACCGGTATTTATAACGTAGCGCTCAGGATTACCGACAATACAGGAACAACAGAACACGCTACAGCAGAAGTCAGCGTATCCGATGCTGTGCCGGACGCAGACTTCACCGGATATCCAAACACGGGGACGGCGCCGCTTGCCGTTCAATTCACCAACAGCTCATCTGGCCGTGATCAGCCTTTGGCTTACGAATGGGATTTTGATTGTGATGCGTCTGTGGATTCCACTGAGGTGAGTCCGTCACACACATACGAAACAGGGACGTACAGCGTCTGTCTTACAGTCAGGGACTCGGACGGCAGCGCCGGGCTGTTGACGAGGTCGGACTATATTTCAATAACAGCGGCTACTGCCGGATGTGACAGTCTTCCCGTGAAAATGGGTACTGTGTTTTATCCCACGCTCCAGGATGCCTACAATGACGCCGCGGACGGGGCCGTCATTCTGAGCCGGGCGGCTGACTTGATCGGAGATCTTATTGCGGACCGCGATATAAGTGTTTCGCTGGTCGGCGGACATGACTGCAGCTATTCGGACATTATCGGGAAGACGGTCCTCAGCGGGACTTTAACCATGAGCAGCGGCATGTTATCTACAGGTGGCGTTATATTGCAATAAACGCATTAGAGGGAAATTTGAAAGATAAATTATTTGTCATTATGAAAAAATATATCACCATCATATTTATAGTATCAGCGCTGCTGCTCTGTCTGGCGCCTGCTCCGGGTCATACCCTTGATTACCCACATTTCACTGGCAACAACATCGGATGCAGTGCGTGCCACTTTGTTTACGGGACCGAACCGTCCCTGCTGCCGCCCTGGACAGCGCATGTTCCGCAGGACATCGACGATACCCAGTTCAATACGCTTTGCTGGAGCTGCCACAATGACATAGAGGCCCCTTATGTGAGGACCCACTCCAGCCTTCAGAC
>JBFLYJ010000391.1:0-3543 GCA_040756635.1 Nitrospirota bacterium | reverse complement strand
ACTCGCGTTGTCGTCCGCACCGGGAGTGCCCATGACTGTGTCATAATGGGCGCCCACAACCAGTATTTTCTCGGGGACCTCTGTCCCTTTTTTCTCAACATAGATATTTTTATACGTCCTGCCCCTGTATTCGTACGGCTGCTCAAGAACGGAATAACCATATGAGCTTAATTCGGATGAAACATATTCGACCGTTCTGTTTAATGCTGCTGTCTGGAGGTAACCTCTCGAACCTATATCCCGCGCCAGGACATGGACGGTCTTCCTGAGGTTGTTCTGAATTTCGGTCTTCATAAATTAAGAAGAGAATTGAAACCCTTCTCTTACCGGGCCCTCCGGCCCCTCGAATCCTTGGCCCCTTGCTTAACTTCAAGACATTTTCATCTGATACTCTTTTAAAAAAAGTATAGCACTTGCCGTCCCGATTTATTTATAGTATATGGGCCCGGTCCTCATATGAAAACATTCAGGAAACAGAAAGGATTAAGACCCACGACAGGTAAGGTCAGGGAGGCGCTCTTTGATATCCTGCGCACCAGGATGGAGAATGTCCGCTTCCTTGATTTATACGCGGGCACGGGCGCGGTCGGAATCAACGCGCTGAATGAAGGGGCTGCGGAGGTTGTCTTTGTCGAGGAGAACAAGGCGCAGATAAAAAATATACGGGAACTCCTTCAGAAACACCATGCCGGCGACAGGGCCGCTGTCACGAACCAGCGGGTCATGTCATATATCAACCGGTCTGAGGAGCGGGACGTGGCGTTTGATATAATATTTCTTGATCCGCCATATCACAATGATGAGATAATAAGCGCACTGACGGCGATCGGAAGGTCATTAATCATAAAACCGAGCGGTCTGGTTGTCGCGGAACATTTTTCGAAAAAGGCCCTGCCCGACGGGTTTGACAGGCTGCGCAAGACAAAAGTATATACGTACGGCGATTCAGCGCTCACTCTTTTTGAGGCTGAATGATTTTTCCATGATTGATATAATTACCTGTATCATTCACATCAATGTCCTTGCTTAAGAAAGGGGATAACATTACAGATGAAACTCTCAAAAAATACCATCGCTATTTATCCGGGCACGTTTGATCCTGTTACCAACGGACATATCGATCTGGTCAAAAGGACCCTCAAGATATTTGATGAAGTGATAATCGCCGTTGCACCGAGCCAGAAGAAACAGCCGATGTTCTCGGTCGAGGAAAGGATTGCCCTGATCAAAAAATCCGTAAAACATATAAAAGGTGCGAAGACCGAGGCGTTCAACACCCTGCTGGTCGATTATGTGCAAGACCGTAAAAGCATCGCGGTCATAAGGGGTTTAAGGGCGGTCTCGGACTTTGAATATGAACTCCAGATGGCCCTTATGAACAGGCGTCTTAACGCGAACATCGAAGCGGTCTTCATGATGCCGAGCGAAGAGTACACGTTCCTCTCATCTACGCTGGTCAAGGAGGTCGCTTCCTTCGGAGGCTCAGTTAAGGGGCTTGTGCCTGAAGCCGTCGAAAAGGCGATCATGCAAAAAATCAGGAAATAACTGAACCGCTTGAACAGCTTGAACGGTTTGAACTTTTAATACATCCAATGGGCCACATAAAGATCATCTCCGCCATTCTTATCTGGAGTTCACTCGGTATTTTCATCCGTAAAATAGACCTGCCCAATTACTGCATTATTTTCTATACATCTGCGATTGCCGGGGCGCTCCAGTTCATATTGATGACCTCTTCGGGACTGTTGACAAAAGAGAAGTATTCAGCCGGCGGCCGCAAAGGCGCCCTCTTCCTTGTTCTCCTTCCCTTCTGCTTTATAGCCAATTCGATGCTCTTTTATTTCGCATTCAGGAACACGACCATAGGTAATGCCGTGCTGACGCATTACACGGCCCCGGTTTTTGTAGCGCTCCTTGCGCCCCTTCTGCTGAAAGAGAAGATCACAAAAACAACCTGGACCGCGATAATACTTTCATCGGCGGGGTTGTGGCTTGTGCTCGGGGGGAACGCCACCGGAGCGCAGGCGTTTCACGCGGGGCACGAACATCTGGGGATAATTGCAGGAGCATTGTCGGGACTTGCTTATGCCTTTCTGATCATCATTATCAGAAGTATCGCATCGCTCTACTCATCCATCTTCATAACATTCATTCAGAACGGCGTAGTGGCCCTTATGCTGCTGCCGTTTACCTTCAGGATTGCCGTTCCTGTAGAAACACTCTCATACCTGATAATCATGGGTGTTCTCCACTCCACTGCCGCCCCGCTTCTGTACGTGCAGGGATTCAGGAGCGTCAAGGCGAACGAGGCGGCGATACTCGGGTATTTCGAGCCGGTCTCCGCAATCATACTCGCCTTTATCGTGTTCCATGAAGTCCCCGGCATGACCGCTTTGCTTGGAGGCGCCCTGATTATTTATTCGGGGTATCTGATTTTAAAAGCGCGGAAAGCATAAATCCTTCTGGATCATATCATGATTAATTGCTATAATTTTGGGACTCAGGGATTCAGGGAGCCCGGTCCCGCTGAATCCTCTTGACCTTTTCACGCTATGAAACTGCAGAGGCATATAATAGAACAGATACAGAAACACGCCCTGGACGAATATCCGTTTGAGTGCTGCGGGATAGTCACCGGCGGCAGTGATAATCAGACCATCCATTTATGCAGGAACATTCAGAACAGCCTGCACGCTGAAGATCCCGACAGATATCCCCGCGACGCCCGTATCGCCTATATGATAGACCGGAGCGAATTCGACAGGATCGTGTCGGACGCCAGGGGGAAGGGAGAAGTGGTGCTTGCGTTCTATCATTCCCATCCCGAACACGGGGCCTTTTTTTCAGAAGAGGACCACGCGGCCCAGACCGTCTTCGGCGAACCGGAATACCCGGAAGCCCTGCACGTGGTAGTGTCCGTCATAAACAGGACAATTAATAGTGTGAGGTGTTTTAAATGGGACGGCGCCTCCAGGTCCTTCAGACCCGCAGACTGCTGAAGCCGGGTTTTAATGTCCCCGGGGTTCTTCACAAAAGGGAAACCGTGATAGAATTGAGATAAGAACGGACATATTGAAAATCCATATTGCCTGAAGGGGGGATAACCATGAAAATATTGATGGCAACAGACGGCTCAAAATATTCCGAAGAAGCCGCGGAGTTTCTGCTCAGGTTTAATTTTTCTCCTGATGATGAAATCGACATATTGCACGCTGTAAGCTGGACGCCGATTCTGACAGAATGGGAGTCCCTCTATGCGGATTTCAGGGAAGTACTGAATACAGTCGTGCCCAAGGTCCTTGATTCAACAGCGTCGGTTCTGAAACCTGTCAAGGCAAAGATAAGCACTTCCTACAGAGAGGATTATCCTGACAGGGCGATAGTCGACGCCTCTGAAGATCCGGGTGCGGACCTCATCGTCATGGGGGCCAGGGGATTAAAGGGGGTAGGGTCCTACATAGTCGGAAGCGTTACCAGGCAGGTTGCTATCAAATCACGCAAACCCGTCCTGATCGTGAAACAGCCTGAGGTGAAGAAATCAGG
>JBFLYJ010000390.1:0-3544 GCA_040756635.1 Nitrospirota bacterium | reverse complement strand
GAATGTGAAGTTGACGGCGAGGACCATCATGAATATGAGCACAAGTACAGCCGATAAACGGAGCCTGCCAACAAACTTCACCACATCTCCGAGATATGCGAGTTCATCGCGCCTCAGGTTGATCAATGGTTCAGTTATTTCCCGCTGCGCAGCCTCGGCCCTGACCGCTGGATCGGATATGGTCGCCTCCAGAAGCACCTCGCTCTTGCCTTCGCAAAGCCGGGAGTCCAGAGAAGTAACCAGTTTCGGTTCGAGGTCAGCGGAAGAAAATATGTCTATGATGTTCTTCAGCTTTGTTTTTTCCATGCAGACCGCGAGGACCTTGCTGCCGGTTTCGTAGGACTCTATTACAATATGGTCAATAACGTAGTCGCTGACGCTGCCGAGCACCAGTCCCTCGAGTTCGAACGAAATAGTGTCGCTTATCTTGTCCCTGTCCGAGAAAGGGAAGGTATGCTCCCTGAGAGTCAGAAGATCAAGGGGAATGCTGAGATAGATCTCATCGCAGCCGTCGAACGGAAGCGATCTCAGAAATTCGGTGTCCGGCCATCCCTTTAACGGCAAAGAGGATGTGTCAAAAAGCTGATAAAGACCGGAATCTTTTTCGAACATATAAAAATACATGCTGTGTTCCGTCCAGTCGATAAATACTGTCTTCATTTAACCTTCTCTCCAAAAGTTGATTTTGGAATTAGAGTCTGTAACGCTCTCGATAACGCGTGTGATCTCATTAACTGTGGCACTGGTCGTTGTCCTGAAACTGGAGGCCTTGACAGTATATTTCCCCTGCAGACCTATATATATCGAATCGATGTCCGAAACGTTATTCAAGTCCTCATTCTTTTCAAATGGATAGCTTCCCCTGTGGTCAACAATGTTCTTTGCAAGTCTTTCTGTCATGTCTTTCAGGCTCATAAGGACCGGAATTTCCGCAGTATTTATATTGACCATATAATCGCTGTATACGGAGACACGCACGTACGGACTTATCTTCTCGAAAATCTCTTTGTCAACGCCATTGACCAGCCTCAATTCATCGACTGACCACAGAAAATCGTTTTTAGCAAAATTCTCTGAATTATGCAGCCTCGGCTCGCTGTCAAAGTCTATCCAGTCAGCGATTGTTAACGCGAGATTTGGATTAATATTAAGGTATTCGAGCAGCTTTTTCAAGGATTCGAGTTTGACGTCATCCTGATGCAGCCCGTCTTCCAGTATGATGCTGTTTAAATTGAATTTGGAATTTTCATCTTCGATCGTTATCACGAGACCGGCGCCCGGTCCGAAGTCCTGATCAACAGGCAGCATGATCTCGCGTTTGTCGGTATAGTCTTCCTTTTTAATCTCTTTTATGAACTCCGCGGCGATGACCTGTCCTGACTTTGCTATAAGGGAGGCCCGCTGGGCGTTGCTCCAGTTGGAAAGCGAAGAGGAGTCGATATAGACTTCATAAACGAAGTCCACTACCAGTCCGGTAAGGACCGTAACAAGCAGGAGCGTAACGATCAGCGCTGAGCCTTTGTTGTCACAATGAAGCCTTTTGAACCGCTTGAGCCGTTCATGCCGGGTATTATGATTAGTTCCGGTCACAAATTTGCTCCGACTTTCGGCCTTGCGTATTCAGTCAGCGTTACGAGTTTGCCGTTGTCATCGAATTCTATGCTTATTTTTACTATCTCAGGCAGTTTGCCGGTGAGCTCAGTGTCCCAGGTCCTGACCCATTTCTGGTTAAACAGGGTCTCTATCGTAAAGCTCTCGATCCCTTCAATGATGTCCACCTTATATTCCTTTGTCGGGACTGCGGCGGGCGACTCCGATTTCAGCAGATTGAGCTTGCCGTCTTTTTCCGTCACATAATAAGACATTGTATTGAGATTACTGGCCTTGAATGAGAACGCGGTAAGGTCCAGAGATGAGGTGCTCTTCCCGAATACGTCACGGTCCTTAATTACAAAACCGGCCCTGATCCTGTTCTCATCAGCCCGCGCATTCTTTACAATGGCTCCTTCGACTTCACGCCTCATCATATCGAGGGCTGTCCTGGCCTCGTGGTATTTGAGGGATATTTTATCGAACCTCTCGACCGCGCGCTGGACGGAGAAGAATGAGCTGTATACCGCCCCCAGAACGGCCGTAAGAAGGGTGAGGCTTATAAGTATTTCAACGAGGGTGAAACCGGAAGGTCCGGAAGATGAGCAGCGGATAAGATGAGAAGGCACGTTATGTATCCCTTTTGCCGTTTCATACAGGCATGTGTTCATTGTTTTTATTTTCATTGCTGCTCCAGCTGCCATTCAGGCCTGTTAAAGACCAGCTGATAAAGGACCACCTGCCTTCCGTGCCCTTTTACAACGGTCCTGAGTTCAACAAGTTCTGTGTCCTTGATCGGCGCGGCGGTGTTTTCGTATGACAGCCCGGGTGCGGCGACGCCGTCCGAATTACCGGGAGCGGTCTCGAGTTCATACATCTTTCCCTTTGCTGTCTGCATCATCTGCGTGGCAAGGTTATTCTCGTACATGATATTTGTATGATAGTTTACGGTCTGGACTATTACCGTAAGCGCTGTTCCGATAATAGCGAGGGCGATCATGATTTCAAGAAGTGTAAAGCCTTTTGCCGAAGAGACCGAGGGGTGAGTCTGACGGTCCACTATCTTATAATCACAGTTCCACGTCTTTTTGAGTTTCTTATTCATTTCTGCGCGGTCTGTTGCCCGTCATCTTCATTAATGATATAGCCTTTAAGGATTTTTGCCCTGCCGCTCAGATGATTGAACAGCACAGTATATTCACTGTCGTCCTTGATCAGATGCAATGTAATAGGTTCTTCAGGTCCCAAGGGGCCCAACGGGTATATTACCTCTCCGATGGCGATTTCACCCATAGATGGAATGACGATATTTTTGAAACTTATACCGTCTTCGAGGCTGAATGAACGTTTCTCTTTTTCACTTTCATAAGCGAAGGTGTCGGAGCTTAAGTCGAGTTTTAAAGCGTATACCTGTTTTTTGCCGACAGCTTCATCGTATATATACATAAGCGTATTGCCTATCCTCTTTGCCTCGTGCATCAATGCCCGTTCCTTACTAATCCAGAGATTAGGCATGACGAGCGCGGTAGCGAGTGAAATTATAAAGATGACGACGATAAGTTCGATAAGGGTGAAGCCCTCTCCCTGCCTTCCTGATTCTCCTGTCTCCTTCATGGCTTACATGTCCCAGTTGATGAGGTCCGCGTCATTTCCGCTTCCGCCCTCACGACCGTCGGCCCCAAGGGAGATGATATCATATTCTCCCTGCTCTCCGGGTGACAGATATATGTATCTGTTGCCCCAGGGATCAGATGGCAGAGATTTTTTTTCGAGATATCCTCCCTCTCTGTAATTTTCGGGTATGATGCCTTCAAGGGGAGGGGATATCAGCGCCTCAAGTCCCTGCTCCGTAGACGGATAAAACCCGTTATCGTTCCGGTACAACCTGAGGGCGGTCTCAAGGTTTCTTATCTGTATTTTTGCCTCCGTGACTTTTGCTTCGTCAGCCCGACTC
>JBFLYJ010000039.1:0-13554 GCA_040756635.1 Nitrospirota bacterium | reverse complement strand
GTCCGCTTCTTCTTGTCGCTCAGGACTTCATAAGCCTCGTTTATCTCTTTAAATTTCTTTTCAGCAGCGCTGTCACCGGGGTTAAGATCGGGATGATACTTGCGCGCGAGTCTTCTGTATGCTTTTTTAATCTCGTCCGCAGAGGCATCTTTCTTAACGCCGAGTGTCTCGTAAAAGTCCTGAGTAGTAGCTGACATTTTGTCTCCCTTATCTTGTATCAGGGTTCTTTTGTTGTAATTAATTCATAATAGCACTTGATATGAGTCGTGTCAAGCCACTTAATATCTGAAATGGCAATATCACCGTTAAAATAATTGTAACATATGAAATCCGGCAGTCAATATGCAGGTGGTATCAGCGGGTTTTAACTGCCGGATGGAATATGACGGATGAAGGCATATTTTATATTGAATTCTAAGTTGAACCGCTGCTAAATGGATATTAGAATTAACGGCTATTCCACTGGAAGACCGGTTTTCAGATAATTAAGATGCAGCTTCAGGAAGGCATAATCATTTATGTTGTCTACGTCATACCAGAATGGCAGCATACTTAACGTAATGTTCGTACGACTTATTTTTTCCAGGATCATGCTGACGTCCCTCCCGCTGTCTAACTGTATCGTACGGGAGAGCCTGTTGATTTTGCTGTCAATGACACCTATTAAATAGAGGCCCTGGTCAAAACACGGTCCTATCACAAAATCATTTTTTCTTAATTCGGAGAAGGCCTTTTTGATTAATTCAACAGGCATGGACGGGCTGTCGCTACCGATTAAAACAATCTCGGTATACCCCTTCCTGGCACAGTGTCTGAATGCATTAAAGATCCGCTCCCCCAGGGTCTTCCCCTGCTGATTGAATGTCTCCATGCCGTGCGTTTCCGCAATCTTCCTGAGAAAGGGGTGTTCATCAGACGGCGTACAGCCCAGAAACTTGTCCACTCCCCTGAGCCCCGCGAACCGGGATGTCAGCGCGGCAACAAAAGACCTGTAGATCTTTACGGTTTTCTCCGCTCCCATGTCCACCTGCAGTCTTGTCTTTACCGTTCCAGGGACAGGGGCCTTCGCTAACGTTATCAATGCCTTTTTATTGTTCATGCCGTGTAATGGTTTTGATCTGCACAACCACTGTCAGAATTATGATGCATGCATGTATCATAATGCCGTGATGAATGGTGCTGATATGTCAGTTACCTTTATAAATATCGAGTCCGGGATGTTTTTCCAATTCGGCCAGCAGGGCATCCGGGTCTGCTGAATTATAAATCATTAAATTCTTAAACAGCTGATATCCGGCTATGTCGATATTAATAAACTTGATCCCGGCGCCCGATTCATCTGTTCTAACTGTCTCGCATCTGATATTGATAGTGTTGGGATTGGGACCGGTCTGTAGATATATTTTTAACAAGCCGGGCATGCCAACGGGCATATTTGCCGAATTGATACAATACATGAACACTCCGCTGAAACTTATGTTCTTAATCTTCCCTTTGATAACTGCGCCGTCATCCAAATGCAGCTCTGTCTCGAGCTCAAGAGTAATCCTTTTATGCTTTCTCCTGTCCTTCGGATAATCCGGCATAATAATATTGCACCTGTTTATGCTTGCATGATATCCGGGCCCGATTCATTATCGGTAACAATACCTTCAGCAAAATACAACAAAGTATATTACAATTACTTTAATGGAAAATGCGTAAAATTTCTATATTGTTATGACCAACTCGTGTTAAGCTGGTACGAGCAGTCAGTAGAAATAAAATTTAATTGCTGTATATCCGAGGTGAACATGTCTCTCGATAAGGAACTGCTTGACATCCTTGCGTGCCCGAAGTGCAAAGGGGATTTAAGATTAAACACATCTGAAAACAGTCTTATATGCGATAATTGCAGACTCCTGTATCACATAAAGGACGGGATCCCGGTCATGCTCATTAATGAGGCGGAGCCTTTAAAAGATCAGAATTAAGGGACCAGGGCCCGGTGCGGAAACACCGGGCGCCAGGGTAAAGTCTCGGGGACCAGTTATTTAACTTTTACATCCCGACGTTGAGCCCCGGTCTCTATTTGTGAAAGCCTTTTTGAAAGAAAAGAATCTGTCAGGGCATCTATGCTTGCAGTCAACTCCTGTAACCTGAGGTCCCTGTCTATATACTCTTTTGCGGAGCCGGGAGGAGACATGACCATATCGATCTGTAATCTCCTCCTCTCAAAATATAATCTTGTTACCTCATTAAGCAGATCATCCCTCAGCTGGACCATCAGCTTTGACCTGTTATCTATGGAGGTCTGAGCGTCGTCCCATATAAGGTCCCCCAGGTTCCATGTAAGGGAAACATACCAGTCGCTGTCCCTGCCTTTCGTGATGTCGTCATCTTTGTATTTTTCATCCTTGGTGCTGTAGAAATATGAACTGTTTTGCCAGTCCCTCGCACTTCCATATTTCATGCTCAAATCCGGAAGCCATGCCCTGTTAGCAGCGGCCTTCCTCCATTTGGTGATTTTATCCGGAGAGACCTCCGCATATTCTATGGCGGCTTCTTTTATCTCCTCCATGGACGGCTCATGATCAAACAGACGAAGGAGGTCAAGTGCTTCAGTTTCCATATTCCGGGGGGCGTGATTCGTGCTGGGGGCAGGGATCACAGCGGCTGATAATTTGTATAACCCGGTTTTTGTGACCGCCCAGAGCAGAGGTGGTGCGTTCTGCTGAGCCGGGCTGAAAGCAAGACAGCGAATATCCGAGGTCGCTATGCCTTTATACATCTCATCCCAGCTGTCTGTATTCTCCGAATATCTGAATATACCCCTGTCAGTGGCCGCATAAACGTGGTCCGGATCTGAGGGACTAACGGCTATGTCATGGATATTCCGGCTGACAAGACCTGTGGTGCCGGACTGTGTCCACGTCTGTCCGCCATCAGTTGTCATCAGAAGCCCTCTAGATGTGGCAGCGTACAATACACCGCTGTCTTCTGGTGAAGAAATTATTTTTCTTATGTGGGAGATGTCTCTGATTCCGGCTACGTCCGCGTCTTCCGAAGACTCTTCTTCATCGACGATAAATAAGTAAAGATCACTATCATCAAAGTCCGATTTGTATACCCTTTCCCATGCGGAGCCGTCAGTACTTTTATATATGCCCCTGACCGATGCCGCGTAAAGGACACGCCGGTCATGTGCACCGTTACTGATTGAAGTTACTATGCTGTCAGAAGGGAGATTTTGACCTCTGTACCAATTTTCCCCGCTGTCTTCCGTAAAGAAAATACCCGCCGATGTCCCTATATAAATGTTCCCTGGATTCTCCGGATCACTGAACACGGCCAATATCATATTCTCGCCTTCGCCGGTGCCCTGAAAGATCCTGCCCCAGTGCTGTCCCTTATCACTGCTTCTGTAAAGTCCCTTCGCGGTACCGGCGTAGATTATTACCGGATCTAAAGGGGCTATTGCGATAGTATTTATACCGTTATCGGTCCCTCTTAGCGAAAAAATTTCATCCCATGTATTTCCGGCATCGATGGTCCTGTATACGGCCTTGTACGACGCTGTATAGGCCACGGACGGGTCTGTAGGAGAGGCGGCAAATGCATGCAGGTTTGTATCCATGATACCGCTGCCGGCGTTTTCCCATTCCATATCAGACGTAATGGGATAACAGTAGGCAGCTGCCAAAAGACACCATAACAGAACAAATATCCGCAGCACGAGCGTTTTCATTATTGTTGCTATCCTCCCTTTAACATCTGTCCCCGAGAATAGTTTGCTGAGATACCGAGCAGGCAAAATTAATGTAGTATTAAAAAGCCCGAATTAAATTAACAGATGAGGGATGAAATGTACACTGTCAGTAATTACAGGTATTAAAAATTAACCCGATAATGCGGCAGATACGGGCGCAGATACTGCCCGGTATATGAATGCGCATTTTCCGCAATTTCCTCCGGCGTACCTTCAGCTACAAGGTGCCCGCCCCGGTCACCGCCCTCAGGCCCGATATCTATAATCCAGTCCGCGCTCTTTATCACATCAGGGTTGTGTTCGACCAGCAGGACGGTATTTCCGGCATCAACGAGATTATTGAGGACCCTGAGAAGCTTGCTTATGTCATCGGGATGGAGACCTACAGTGGGCTCATCCAGGATATAGAGACAATCCCTCCTTTTTGAGACCCCGAGCTCAGCGCATATCTTGAGTCTCTGGGCCTCCCCGCCCGACAGTGTCGGGGCAGGCTGCCCGAGTCTTAAATAACCGATCCCCACGGAAGACATCAGCTTCAACTTACTGACCAACGAGGGGACCCTGCTGAAAAAGTCCGCTGCCGCGTCAATGGTAAGATCAAGGACTTCATGAATGTTTTTACCATTGAACGTAATATTGAGAATTTCCGGCTTGTATCTCTTCCCCCCGCACTCCTCACATTTTACGTACAGGTCCTCAAAGAAATACATCTCAAGCTGCTGATATCCGGCCCCTGAGCAGGCAGGGCATCTGCCGCCCTCGGTGTTGAATGAGAAGTGCCCCGCGTTATATCCGAGTATACGGGCCTCAGGCTGATCTGCAAAGATTTTGCGAATAGGATCAAATGCCTTGATGTATGTGACCGGATTTGACCGGGGACTCTTGCCTATAGGGGCCTGATCTATGATCTTCACCCCCTTCAGGTATTGAAGTCCCTCGACAGCATCAAAGGGCTGAGGGGGATTAAAGTCCACCTTGAAATGCCTGGCCAGGGCATTATAAATCGTGTCTTTGACAATGGTGCTCTTGCCCGAACCCGACACGCCTGTCACGCATGTAAGTGTCTGAAGCGGTATGGATATATTTATATGTTTAAGATTGTTCCCGCAGGCGCCTTTAATGGTGAGCGCCTTGCCTTTTGCTTTTTTTCTGATATAAGGCACCGGGATCAGGTCCGTTTCTTCAAGGTACCTCGCGGTGAGAGTGCCTGACCTGAGAAAGTCCTCCTTTGTCCCGGAGTATACCAGTCTCCCTCCCTTTTCCCCTCCACCCGGACCGAGTTCAACGACCCAGTCGGAAGAATTGATAATGGACCTGTCATGTTCAACCGCGATGACGGTATTCCCGGCAGAAGCAAGCTCTTTTAATATGTCGGCTGTCCTGCTGACATCCCTTGCGTGCAGACCGACTGTCGGCTCGTCAAGCACATAGAGAGTGCCGGTGAGTCTTGAAGCAAGCTGGTTTGAAAGGTTGATCCTCTGGGACTCCCCGCCTGATAGGGTCTTTGCCTCCCTGTTCATAGTTAAATAGTCGACGCCTACCCTGATCAGAAAATCCAGCTTCAGGCTGATCTGTCGCAGGATTTCAGAGGAAATCTCTTTTTCGTGCTCTGTGAGGATGAGGGATGAGAAAAACCCGCTCAACTGCGAGACGGACATATCCGAAAGCCTCGCTATATTGAGTCCGCCGATTTTAAACGCGAGGGCCTCGCTTCTTAGTCTGTCCCCCCTGCAATGTGAGCATGTCTGGGCGCTCCTGTACCTGCTTAATAAAACCCTGACATGCAGTTTGTAGCGTTTCCCTTCCAGCTCCTTAAAAAAATCGTCTATACCGTAAAAGTCGGACGCGCCGGTAAATAATAATTTTCTCGTTTCTGCGGGAAGCTCCTTGTAAGGCGCCTTGAGGTCTATGCCCCGTGATTTTGCGGCCTTTGCAAACTGCCTGTACCACCACCGGGCGGCTGGTTTGGACCAGGGTTCAATGGCCCCCTGCTGAAGAGAAAGGTCTTTATCAGGGACGGTGGTGTCCTCCGAGTACGTGAGCGTATTCCCGAACCCCTTGCATTCGGGGCAGGCGCCGATGGGATGATTAAATGAAAAGAGGAGAGGCTGCGGTTTTGAGATCACGATATCGCACTCTGTGCATTTCAGGTCCGATTGAAAGCTTAGAGATATGGAATTCCCGGGCTGATCAGCAAGAATCTGGACCATCATTTTCCGATTCCCGTGTTCCCAGGCGGTCTCTATAGAATCTGACAGGCGGGGCTCGTCCTTAATGATCATCCTGTCAAGGACAATATCGAGCGACGGCCGACGGGTGACGAGGGGGGAGATGTTTTCTGTTTTACCATTGATAAATACTCTATGAAATCCCTTTTTCTGAAGCTCCTCAACCGTGTCTTCGGAGTTGAATAAAATAAGCGCTTTTGCCCCGGCGTATTTTTCAACAAGTTCCCTGGCAACATCGGAAGGGGTCCATGATCTTAAGGGACGGTCACAGTTCGGACAATGGGGGCGGGCGATTTTTGAATAGAGGAGACGGAGGTAATCATAGATCTCTGTCGTGGTACCCACCGTCGAACGTGACGTCTTGACCGTGTTTCTCTGCTCAAGCGCTATTGCCGGTCTGATATTGCGAATGGATTCGACGTCAGGGCGGTCGAGCTTCTCAAGAAAGAGCCGTACGTAAGATGAAAGCGACTCGATGAACCTCCACTGACCCTCCGCGAAGATCGTGTCAAAGGCCAGGGACGACTTGCCTGATCCGGACACCCCGGTCACGGTAATAAACCTGTTGTGCGGAAGCCTGAGGCTTATGTTCCTGAGGTTGTTCTGTTTAGCGCCTTCAATTATAAGTTCGTCCGCGGGCATCTGGATATTTTAGCAGGTGACGGGAGAGGTTTGGAATACGGCGGCAATAGTTTGGCAGCGTATCGGACACTGTGTTCTAACAGCAGTCTCTAATGTAACCGATAATTAAATTCCCGGAACATATCTGTCTTCATTTGTGAATTATCAGGGCTAACTGATATCGATGTTATCGCGGTCTGTACCGTCAGGGGGCTGAAAACGGTTCCTGTTTTTGGACTCATACATTAACTTGTCCGCCTTGAATAATAAATGATCCAGGCTGCACTCGGTATTGGGAATATAAGTAGGCACCCCGATACTAAGGGATATACCGGAATCGCTTCTTTCTTTCATGTTCCATAACGAGACGTTCTCGCTTAAACGCGCTCTTATGGATGATTCACTGTCCAGATTTGAATGCTGGGTTGTTAATACCGCGAATTCATCCCCTCCCAGGCGGCCGATTATATCTGATTCACGGAAAGTATTTTTTAATATGCCGGCGACAGCAATCAGTGCCTTGTCCCCTGCATCATGCCCGAATTTGTCATTTGTGTTCTTGAAGCTGTCTATATCAACAAAGACAAGAAAAGAGTATTTGTTCCCTCTATTTGCGATTATCAGGTGTTTTTCCGCCTGGTTGATAAAACCCCGGCGATTAAGCAATCCTGTCAGGCTGTCGGTAACCGACATTTTCTTGTATTTGTCCTCTGACAGTTCAAGCTCCAGCATGCTCTTCTTTGCCCAATATGTTGTTATCAGGATCCCTGCCAGAAGGCCTATTACGATTGTAATCAATATTTTTTCTGCTGTCTTATTCAACGAGTGTATGGAATCGTGAATATCGCTAACATCAAAATATATCTCAAATGCCCCCATGGCATGGCCATCTGACATTAGCGGAATATATGTTTCAAGTAACCACATCTTGGTTGTGCTGGCGCCGTCCGTTTGAAAGCTTTTTTCAACAAGCAGCGACCGAGGGTTGCCGCTTGCGAACATTTGAGGAAAAAAATCCTTCGTGGTCGAATGGCCGATGTCGGCAGGATCGGTTGAATACACAATGATCCCTTCCGGTGTAAATAACTTGACTTTCCAGAGTCCTACGATCTCCTTGATCAAGGTTATCTTATCAATAAATGACTTGCTCAGAGGAAGGTCTGCTGAAATTGCGCAATCCAGGTCTTCAGCCTGGACCATTTGAAATGCCAGATTAATAAGACCTTTTTCTGTATAACTGGAAATCAGGGCGTTATATGAGGGTGAGAGATAATAATTGTAATATACGGGCAGTATAAGCAAGGCTGCGACCGATATAATAATAATTAGTCTTAAGATACGGATTCTGGACATAATATTTATAGGTATCGGATCGTCAATAAAATTTCTTAATAAGATCCTGGGAAAAATATAAAAACTATGCCCCGGAGCGATTTTGATTTGCCATATATAGAAAAAATTGTTGAGACGGAATAATAATTGTGGAAAATCAACGCGGAATACGGCTTTAATAACTCACTTAATCCGCTTTATTGACATACCTGCCTTGGCTAATTTTATGTGTAAAGGGAGCTAGAGGACACGTTATGCGGTGATATATGAAGCCAGAACCTCTGTGTTTTAATCCCGGGTATCACCGATATCACTCTTACTGAATTCTTCACGCATGGACGTGGTGTCCCAGCCCGCGTCGTGGTGTTCCTCTGCATCGCGGAGTTCGGAAAGCAGCAGTTCCTCAAGCTCCTCGATCCGCAGACGTGCCTGACTTATATAGGTCTTTCTGTCATGCCGCAGATGGCGGAGGGCTTCTACCGACTCTTCGTCGTGGTATCGGAATGTCTTTGTCGCGCGGTGGGCCTGGTAAGAACGGAAACCCATGGCGCGCAGTACATCAATGCCCGCCCTCAGAGAGGAGTCGAGCATTTCCCTGTAAACATGGTCTACTCCCGCGTCAAGTAGTTCGTACGCCTGGGACCTGCCGGCAGCCCGGGCGAATATGCGTAAATGGGGGAAGTGTTTTTTTACGATATGGACGATTTCATGTGTCTTCTGATAATCATCGATCGCGAGGACTATCAGCTTTGCCTTTTCAGCTCCCGCAGCATGGAGAAGGTCCCGGCGGGAGGCGTTTCCGTAAAAGACCTTCAACCCCAGCTTACGCAGCAGATCCACTTTATCGGAGTCAACATCCAGCACGGTAATGCCTACGCCGTTTGCCCTCAGGAGGCGGCCTATTATGCTTCCGAAACTGCCGAAGCCAGCTATGATGACCGGATTCTCTTCGTTGATACTGTCGGTTTCCCTCGATACCTCCTGTTTTGTACCGAACCTCGGCTGCAGCAGTTTTTCATTTACAAGCAAAAGAAGCGGCGACAGCGCCATTGAAAGAGCGACTGCGGCGATCAGCGGATTAGCAAGCCCGCTGTCTAAAACATTATTCTGCACGGCAAAGGAAAAGAGCACAAAGGCGAACTCACCGCCCCCGGCCAGGGCGAAGGCGAACAGCACGTTCTGATCGGTACCCATTTTGAATATTCTCCCCAATATGAGAAGGACTACCAGTTTGCTGCAGATGAGCCCTGCCACCAGCATGCCGATAAACCCGGGGGACTCGGAGATGAGCCCGAAATCTATCGAGGCGCCCACGGATATGAAAAACAGTCCGAGGAGAAGCCCCTTGAAAGGTTCGATGTCTCCCTCAAGCTCGTGGCGGTACTCGCTGTTTGCCAGCAGGACGCCCGCCAGAAAAGTGCCGAGTGCGGGGCTGAGTCCCACCTTCGACATCAACAGGGCGATGCCGATTATCAGGAGCAGTGCGGCCGCGGTAAAAAGCTCCCTGAGCCGCGTTTTCGCGACAGTCCTGAATACGGGACGAACAAGAAACAGTCCGCTTATGGTGATGGCAGCGATGACCGCCGCGACCACAAGGGCCTGTCCCCAGCCGGGAAGCCCTTCTACCCAGGAGGCCGCGCGGCTGGCGCTGTCTGTATCCGGGGCGGTCACCGATGAACTGACCGCAAGGAGCGGCATCACCGCGAGCATCGGTATGACCGCAATGTCCTGGAAGAGCAGGACCGAAAATGAACTCTGTCCTGCGTCCGTCCTGATCAGACCTTTTTCATTCAGCGTCTGAAGCACGATGGCTGTTGAAGACATGGACAGGATCATACCGATCGCCAGGGAAGTCTGAAAGGGCAGCCCGAGCGATGTTCCTATGAAAGATATGAGCGCAGTCGTCATCACAACCTGGAGACCGCCCATGCCGAGTATGGGTCCCCGGAGTCGCCACAGAAGCGAAGGCTGAAGCTCCAGTCCGATGAGGAAAAGCATCATTACCACGCCGAACTCGGCAAAGTGCATAATATCCTGGCCTTCACTGCCGATCAGTTTTAGCCCGAACGGTCCGATGACGAAGCCTGCAATAAGGTAGCCGAGGACCGATCCCAGCCCAATACGTTTAGCAACAGGGACAGAGATTACCGCTGCCGCCAGATAAACAAATGCCTGGAAAAAGAACCCTTCGCCGTGCATATTATTCCCCTTCCCCTGCGATGATACCGTCTATGTCCGTATTCAGCCGTGGCAGTGCGCGTGCCCGATCAAGGTCTAATGTTCCGTCTCTCAGGGCGGATATTATCCGTCTGTAATCTTCACCGTTTTTTGCTATCTCTTCTTTTGTTATCGTGTGCGTGCCGTGGACGACAAAAGGGGGCAGATATTCCATCCCGCAGATATAGGCGGTCTGGGCGATCGGGTATAAATATTCACCTATCGGATGCCTGTTGTAGCCCTTTACCTGAAAAAGAGACTCCCTGCCTCCTGTGGAGACGACGCTCAGCAGTTTTTTCCCCCGCAGCGCCCTCCCTTTTTTCCCGTATGCCCACATGTGTTCGAGTACGAGGTCCATCCACTCTTTAAGCAGAGCGGGAACACTGAACCAGAACAACGGATGGTGAAACACGATGATATCATTTTTTACCAGCAGCTGCTGTTCACGCGCCACGTGTATGTGAAAATCAGGGTACTCTTCGTACAGATCATTAAAGGTGACGCCGTCAAGGTCCCGGACGTACGTGATCAGCTGCCTGTTGACCCGCGATTTCTGGAGCGCGGGATGGGCAAAGAGAATAAGGACACTTTTTCCGGCTGTATTCATATTTTCCATCCTGACTCAGGGTGTCCATTTGGCAACTGCTCTGCGGACATTATATCATTCAATATCCTACCATTTGTCATTATAACGTCAAAAGTACATTGAAACAAATTTAGTACAGAGGATTTGCTATAATTCCGGATAATAAAGCGATCATCTGTCATCCATAAAGCATTCAGCAAGGGACACTAAACGAGATAACAGGATGGTCGGGGTGTATTGCAATATGCCCCTACAACAGGAAGGGAGGGCAAATATGGTCTTCGGTGAAGAGTTCACAATCCAGACACAGGGCTTTTCCGACGTCAAAGACATTACCGGTAGGGTGCAGGACATTGTCGGCAAGTCCGGAACGGGGAACGGGCTGGTCAATATATTTGTGATAGGTTCCACTGCGTCCGTGACGACTATTGAATATGAACCCGCGCTGGTTGAGGACATGGTGGACCAGCTCGAGAAGTTTGCCCCTCACACCATGCACAGCCGCCATTCGCAGACATGGGGAGATGATAACGGATTTTCTCATATCAGGGCGACATTCATGGGACCGGGCTTGACCGCGCCGGTTTCCGGAGGGAAGGTAGTACTCGGAACCTGGCAGCAGATCGTGGTGATTGACCACGACAACCGGCCGAGGGCGAGAAAGGTGTATGTTCAGGTAATAGGCGAGTAAAGAGTGTCGGTATCTTTTATCCAACATACTTCATGAGTTTTATAACGGAGCAGGCATGGCTCAAAAACATCTTTAACGCGATAGGATTTTATGACCGTGGATCTTGCACCATGAAATTACAGAGGGTATTTTGTCGATTATCACAAAGGTATCGCAAAATATGTTTTTTCGCCACACCTGCTCCGAGTACGTGAATAATGTAGGGTAGTAGTGTCAGCGAACAAGCTTACATATTGACACTCACACTAATGACTGACACTCATCATCATTTAGCGATCAGTTCTTCTACCCCGAGATCAGGGGCGATGCTCAGAAGCAGATGAACATTATTGGTCAGTAGAATTACGCCAAAGGCGATGAGTAAAAGCCCGCTCAGGACCATTATCAGACGCATGTATTTCTGGATAGAGCCGTAATGAGCCAGAAAGGCGTTGATGGCCATAGAGGTCGCCATAAAAGGTATGGCAAGACCGAGGGAGTAAACAAGCAGCAGCTTGAATCCCTGCATGGCGGAGCCGGTAGTACTCGCGATCAGTAATATCGAGCCGAGTATCGGTCCTATGCAGGGGGTCCAGCCTGCGCCGAAGGTAAGCCCCACTACGAAAGAACCGAAATGCCCTCTGGGTTTGGATTGAAGGTGGACCCTCTTGTCCGATGCTAGAAAATTCAGCTTCAGAACTCCCATTACATAAAGTCCGAATATGATAATTATTATCCCGCCGATGATCCTGATGTGATCATAATAGACGGCGAATATTCTTCCTATATACGATGAGGACACCCCCAGCAGGATGAACACAGTGGAAAATCCCGTAACAAAGGCAAATGAATTGATAAACGTAAGCCTTCTTGTCCTTGCCTTGTCCCCGGTCCTGAAGTCTTCAAACGATACCCCTGTGATAAAGGACACATATGACGGTATGAGGGGCAGAACACAAGGGGACAGGAAGGAGAGCAGGCCTCCCAGAAAAGCAGTTATGTAACCTATCTGTGACATGATATTTATAAATTAGCGTGCAGCCGCCGGCTGTCAGCGTCAGTTATGATTTTACTAGATAGCGGAACAATTAAGCTACTTGCCCGCCTACAAAAGGGCTTGCCTTATAAATAAATGGGGAAGAAGCAACTGAGGCTATACCTCCCTCTTTGGGAAAGAGGGGTTAGGGGAGATTGTGTAATAACATCAATTCCATAAAATCCCCCTTAGTCCCCCTTTTCCAAAGGGGGATGAAAAGGAAAAAACACAATCCACAAATCTGACTTAAGCCCCTTCCGGAGGTTTAAATTGCCAGAACCTGGCTCAAAATAAAATTATTGATGTTCGTCATGCAGGTCCTGATGTATCGGGATAAACGGGCATCCAGGAAGTGGTGAAAAGACTGGATTCCAGATCAAGTCGGGGAATGACAAAAAGAGTTTTTATCATATTAACCAATTTTGAGGTAGGTCCTAAATATATTCCGTAATCGGTCCGACTAAAACAGTAGAGTAATACATATGGAATAATTGGCACTTTCAGATTATTTAAGGAGCCGATATGAAAAATTTATTGCTGGAACAAATTGAGTATAAAACGGATAAAACAGACATGGGAACGTGGCGCAGATATGTGTATCCCACAGGTGAATATTTTGCCGAATTCACATCCCACAAGAAAATGTTCGAGCTTCCGCTCATTCACTATACACGCGGCAAATGCCCTGAGACAGGACGAAGATTAGTTGCGAAGGGCATCATTGCTGTCGGCAGACTGGCGGCGGGAGTGTTGGCAATAGGCCACGCATCATTCGGTCTTGTCGCGATCGGGCAGCTCGGGCTTGGATTGATTATCGGCCTTGGGCAGGCCTCATCGGGTATGTATGCTCTCGGTCAGCTTGCAATCGGTTTTTATTTCGGGGCAGGTCAGATAGCCACCGGAATAACTGCCATAGGGCAGATCGCGTGCGGCAAATACGTACTGGCCCAGATCGGGATCGGGAAGCATGTCTGGACGCAGAAGGCGGCCGACCCCGAGGCGGTGGAGTATTTCAGGTCATTGCTGGAAAGAGTATCTGATTTTATAAAAGGACTGTGACGGTCTTACAGAAAAATTATTCTTTCACTTGTCCGCATTCTTCCGTACTGCCTTTCA
>JBFLYJ010000389.1:0-3548 GCA_040756635.1 Nitrospirota bacterium | reverse complement strand
CGTCATTACTGCAGCGAGCAGGCATAAACACTGTGCATATAAACAAGCGGTCCACGCGATCTTGGATTCCCCTGCCCTGTTTGTCTTATTTTCAATCATCTATATGCCTTTCTTAAAGTTCGACCTGAACTGTATTTTCATCTATAAGCACTCCGCTTACTACTTTTTTCGATGAGATATTAATGGCCTTAACGGACATTCCAACATACCCTTTCTCTTTCGTCTTGCCTTCAGTCCTGATGACCATTCCCTTATGGCTTAACAAAAGCACAACTCTCTTCCCCCTCTTTACCGGCTGGTTCATCTCGATCATGTCTTCCTCAATCGGCATGTTTGCTTTAATGGACCTCTTCAATGACTTTCCAAGTATTTCCTTAGGGTCTCTAATCAGATTTCTCGGCATCTTCCCGATATCCATTTTTGAAACATATATGTCCTCTTCCCCTATCACATGCCTTTTCTGAAAGGGTCTTCTGCTGACAACGACCGGCCCTAAGGCCCTTACATCCGCCTTCACCGATATCGTTTCGGCGCCGGTGAAAATAAAGGAAAAGACCGCTCTGCCGAGTGGCCCTTTTTCAACCAGGATACCTTCAGGCTGCTCCGCAGGGATAATGTCAGGGGCCTGAACGTTGCTGACTTCGATTTCATCCCAAGGATAATTGTCCGCGAGATATGCCTTCAGTTCATCTTCAGGCGTCCATGTTTCCGCATAGGACAAACATGATGTAATAAAGGACAGAACCATGCTGATACTTACCGTAAGTATCAACTGATGAATATGTTTGTTTCTCTTATTCATTTCTCCTCCTTCATTACTCATGCGTCATTTCCTATCTCTTCAGATTATTGGCCAGGGCCAGCATTTCGTCCGTTGACTGAATCACCTTTGAATTCAGCTCATACGCCCTCTGGCTGACTATCATGTTGACCATCTCCTCAACAACATTTACATTGCTGAGTTCAATAAACCCCTGATTGATCGAACCCAGCCCCTCCGAGTCAGGGTTTCCTGTTACAGCATCGCCAGAGGAACCTGTCGTGAGAAAGAGGTTTTTGCCTATGGCCTTGAGGCCGCCTGGATTTATAAACTGAGCGAGTTCTATCTGCCCTACCTCGGTAGGGGTGCTGTTGCCGGCCTCCAGCACCGACACCGCACCGTCTGTGCTCACTGTTATTTCGAGAGTATTGGCAGGGATGGTTATTGCCGGTTCCAGCGGATATCCGTCTGAATTTACCAGATTACCTTCGCTGTTCATTTTGAAAGCGCCTGCGCGTGAATATGCAATCTCCCCGTCCGGGGTTGTAATTTGAAAGAAACCGTTCCCCTCAATGACCAGATCAAGGCTGTTTCCCGTAGATACAAAGTCACCCTGCTGAAACATCTTCTGGACCGCGGCAGGCTTGACCCCGAGACCTATCTGTATGCCCGTCGGGACTTCATTGCCTTCAGCGGACACGGCGCCTGCAGTCTTCAGGCTCTGGTACATAAGTTCCTGAAAATCTGCCCGGCTCTTTTTAAATCCCGATGTATTCACATTGGCAAGGTTGTTCGAGATGACATCTATATTGATCCGTTGAGCCTCCATTCCGGTTGCCGCTATAAATAATGATCTGTCCACTTTGTCCTCCTGTCTTGTTCTTTTATGAATTTATATTCTTGATCCGCTTATTTTCCGAGTTCATTGATTGTCTTTGACGCAGCTTCATCAAATGACTGTATGATCTTCTGATAGCTTTCAAACTCCCGGGTTGATGCCATCATCTGCACCATCTCCTGAATCGCGTTAACATTGGACTGTTCAAGAAAGCCCTGGCTGATCTGGGCAGTTACGTCACTGCCCGCTTCCGCTGTCTCGAACATACCGGCGCCAACCTTTTTAAGCACTCCGGTATCGGAAAAATTAACGACACTGACTTTTCCTGAAGGCGCTCCGTCCACAAGCACATCTCCCGAAGGACTGATTTCTATATTGCCGACCTGCATCGCAATGGGCCCTCCGTCCCCCAGTACTTTTACCCCCTCCTTGGTCGCCAAATATCCGTCACTGCTGATCATAAAATTGCCGTTGCGGGTGTACCTGTTCCCCTCAAGCGCAAAGAAACCCTCTCCGTTTATCGCTAGGTCAAGGGCATTGCCGGTCCTCTGGATGGTGCCGCTGGAGAAATCAATAATTCGCTTTGAAAGGTCGGCCATTACACGCCCATCAGGTGTTAAATCCCTTTTATTATCAACAGGAACAATATAATCCTTAAAGGAAATCCTCTCTTTCTTGTATCCGGGGGTGTTGGCGTTTGCGATGTTCTGGGCAAACAGGTCCATGTTCCTGCGTTTTAAAACCGCCCCTGACAATGCTAAGTAGATTCCTTTGTACATGACCCTTCCTTATGCAAACACAGTGCCAGAAATATCTGCGGCAGATCTCCGGATTATGTTTGTTTTTATGGTTAATATTTCAGCCGTTGTCTTTGCCCTGTTTATTCGTTTCATAGTGTCCGGTCCTGATTTCCGGGAAAATTATTCCCACAGGAAAATATATTCCTATATTCTTATATTCTTATATCGATCCTTCTTTCCTTGATATCCCCCTGTTTTTCATCTTGATCCCGTTTTTTGTCCTTCTCGTTCTTCTGATTATTCTTCTTCTTATTCATCGCGGTTTCCCGTTCCTGTTTTACTTCAGGTATAACGTATGTATTGCCTACACCTTCAATTGCCATGGTGTTGCCTCAACTGCTTTAACTAATCTGGCTTATCTTGGTCTTAAGCTTCCCAAGGGCCTGACTGTGAATTTGACAGACCCGCGATTCCGTTATGTTGAGCACCCTTCCTATCTCCTGCATGGTAAGTTCCTCATAATAATAAAGGGCCAGTACCATCTTCTCTTTCTTGGGCAGGGAATCTATCAGCTCTACCAGTTTTTCCTTTGTGTCCTTTTCTTCAAGGATAGTCAGAGGACTCTTTGCCGTCGGGTCCGCAATGCATTCGGATATATTCAGGTCGCTGTCAGCATACTTGCTGTTTCGAAAATCTTCCAGCCTGACCGGGTTTGAGCATGTCGCGTACTGCAGTGTCTTGAAATATTCATCAAGCGGCATCTTCAGCGACTTCGCTACTTCCGCGTCATCAGGCATCCTTCCCAGCTTTCGTTCGAGCTTCAACCGGGCGTTATTTATTACTTCTATCTTCTTTCTCATGGACCTGGGGATCCATGCCGTGGCCCTCAGCTCGTCGATCATCGAACCCTTTATCCGCAGCTCCGCGTACGTCTTAAGCTTGACCTTTCCGGGCTCATACCTGTCCAGGGCGTCCATAAGTCCCATCAGTCCGACGCTCACAAGATCATCAATAGTCACGTGGGCCGGCAGCTTCCAGGAGAGCCTGTAAGCGGTGTACTTGATGTACGGCAAAAACTCTTTGATTACCTTTTCTCTTGTCTCTTCTTTGATTTCTGTTTTGTACTTTAACATTTCGCTTTTAAAAGACCTCCAAGAAAGAATTGAAGTGTTCCCTTAATATGTTCGTTATTGTCACTGTCTATTTTTTC
>JBFLYJ010000388.1:0-3560 GCA_040756635.1 Nitrospirota bacterium | reverse complement strand
AAAAGATTCTACGCTGAACTCTCATCGCGGTCGTCGGACGAAGAGGCGAAAGAACTCTTTAAGACCCTTTCTCTCGCGGAGGAATATCACAAGACGTCGCTTGTGAATTTCTATAGAGAAATCTCAGGCGCAAGTCCGGATGACCGTTTCCCGGAATCAGTCATATCGACACATCCTGCTGAAGATGTCATGGAAGGCGGCATGAAGGTTGGCAGAGCCCTCGAATGGGCACCGTCGAAAAGTTTGGAATCTATATTGGAACTTTCGATTTCTCTTGAGACGAATTCCTACGACCTTTACATCAAAATGGAACGGCGGATTGGAGACGAAAAAGCAAAGCGTGTTTTCAGAGTGCTGTCGGAAGAAGAGAAGCAGCACCTCGGGAAGCTCGCCGCCCTGCTTGGGGGAAAGATTTAAGGTTTTCCCGTGTTATCATCTTCGATCTGAAAAAGGCTTCTCAAATATTTTTTTATGTCTTCTCTTGATCCCGCGTTTAAACACAACAAAGTGGCAATTGCTTGTGTTGCTCTTCCCTTTCGAACATCATACCAATTTGTTTCGTAACCGGATATTTTTTTCTCAATGCGAGCATCGGCATCATATCGTATGTCCTCCATAACATTTGCAGTTTCATAATCGCAATCTATAGAACACTTCTTTCTTGCCTTAAATTTTCCGGTTTCTATGTCCACCTTTGCCACCCAAAAGATTATTTTTGAGTCATATGTAATAATGCTGTCTGAGTCAATGAAGTAATAATATTTTGTTGTCATGGTTACAAAATTCCAATCGGAGGCATGAAGGGGTACTGAAAGTGCAAGAATTATACTTGAAATTAGAAACGATATAATGATTATTTTTTTTGTCATATTTCTTTTAATTTGAACGGTTATGCGCTAACCCATATTATTCGTAAGCGCATGATGAAGAAGAGCAGATGCGGCCCGCTCATTCTCGGCCCCGATAAGAATCGGGATAAAGCCGCTCCGATGCCGCATCTACTCTTCTCAAAGTGAAATATTCATGAATAATGCGGGCCAAGTTTCTTTTGCCCGTATCTCAAGAATTTAAGCATGGTGATTTTATTATTCAGCAAAATGGACAGGAAATCATCCTACCTGGGTAGGGGATAAAGAAATTTCAATCGCTTGCTGCATACAGTACTATATTGGCGACTAAGCTTTGACAATCTGCTTAAGAATACTGACTGCCATCTGAATAGTCCGTCGTTCCCCGACTTGATCGGGGAATCCAGTATTTTAAATCCTGAAAGCTTTCGGGAGTGGATTGGGAGCCTGCACCGTACTTGAGGGGGTCATAAGCAGTCTATACGTCAATTACTCTTTTTCCTTCTCAAAGCTTCTCACATCCACAAACGGGACCGCGCCTGAACTCACTTTCGGGAGATGACCGTCCCATTTTTCTATAGCCTTCAAAGAAGCTTCTATCCGTCTAAGCCGCACAAGCTGAGGCGTAACGTTTTCCTTCTGAAGCCTCAGGGCTTCTGCTTCTGCTTTTGCCTGGGTCGCTTTCTGCTCAGCCTCTTCAGCACCTCCACCGCCTCCTGACCCGCAGACTCATTCTTGAATTCCATGTATTCGCCTCCTTCAAAAATTACTCGAATGAATAGCAAATAACAGCGCAATTGTCAATTTCATGTGAAGGAAAAAACCACAGAGGCATGGAGCTACAAAGAACACCGCATTATATCACCGCTGCGAAGTGTTTATTTAGGAAGAATGCCGTGGGCTCCTCGTTCTAAAGGACTCTTTATGAGTAGATTTGTTGGGCATTTATGAATTCGAAAATGTTCCCCAACTTCTTAAATTTTGTTGCGTCGCTCTAAAATTACCTTTGCATACCGAGCTACTTTCACTGGAGATGTGCTTTTTTTTGAAATGAATCCCTCTGCTCCAGCCGTCATAGCCTTATCCTTCACCTCTTGTGTATCATGTGCAGAACATACGATTACTGGAACCTCTTTCCATTCCGAGTCTGTCTTTAAGAGTGATAGCACCTTTAAACCATCCATCCCCATCATATATAAATCAAGGATCAGGAGATCAGGAGTCTTTTCTGCGAGTAATTTCATAGCTTCTATTCCATCACTTGCTTCTATTACACAAAACCCTTCTTCAGATAGGGCTCTCTTAATCGCCTGTCGTGAAGTCTTGTTATCGTCGACCAGAAGAACATTCTTCGCTTCCGTACGAAATTCGGCAGGCCTTGGTCTTAACCCATCGATTAATTCCTTTATTATAGCTTCCTGCTGATCATTCAAGTCGATGAACCTTACACCCAGACCCACTCCCGGCTGACAATGCCGTACTACCGCTTTAACTGTTAACCTCTCTCCTTTTATTGGAATAGTCACATCAATTACGGTGTTATTTTCATAAGGTTGTATTGTGGAAACATAAAGACCACCTTCGCTTATATCCATACTGGTACACATTTTTGTGCCGTCTATCATGATTTCTTCTCGGAAAGAG
Organism: Nitrospirota bacterium; assembly: GCA_040756635.1. GTDB lineage: Bacteria > Nitrospirota > Thermodesulfovibrionia > UBA6902 > UBA6902 > UBA6902. The sequence goes on along the minus strand of JBFLYJ010000388.1, from coordinate 1,068 downwards.
AATCTTTCGTGCATCCTGCGTTCTTTTCTTTCTTCATTATTCATTGTAGTCATTATACTCTGATATTACCGGGTTGACAATTGAAACTGATTGAATGTTATAAAGTGCTTAAGATGATCGATAAGAGATTCGGGCATTAGAATGCGCCCATGCATATATTCCGGTATCCGTTTCGGTAGCTGTTTTCCCAAGTCGCGCGATAAAAGCATCCCCGTCACGGTCGTCGCTGACTATCTCGCGTTTTTCTATCCCCCTACAGATCACATGATGCAATGTGCCGGGTGTATCAAGTCTGGCCTGACGAGGCATTTGGTTTGCGTCGAGTCAAGTCAACTAAATTAACGCTTGAAGGAAGTGTTTCCGTACAGCAACCCAGATAAGGAAGGAAAGCATGACAAGGAAGGAGGTGGGAGCTATGATTTTTTCTTGCCTGTCTTTATAAATATATTTCTATATATACCAGTTAGGATTTTTTATATTCTTCCAATTCTTTTTTCAAACTGTCTATTTCTTTTTTTAACTCCACCATTCTTAGTTCTCTTCCTACCGCTATATCATAAAACTCTTCAAGTTCTTTCACTCTTCTCCGGAGTTCTTTTTCTCTCATGAGAAGTTCTTCCTGCATTTTGACGCGCTGTATTCTTGAAAGAAGCTCTTTCAGAGAAAAGGGCTTTTTTATAAAATCTGAGGCTCCGGCTTCAATAGCTTGATCATAGGGAAAATCTTCAATATGTCCTGTTATTACGATAATCGTCATGTCGGGCCTGATTCTTTTTACCTTCGCCGTCAATTCAAGACCATTCATATCAGGAAGAATAATATCAATGATCATGAAATCAAAGGAGTCTTTACTTAACAGTTCAAGCGCTATAGTAGCACTCGTTGCAGTCTCACATTGATAACCTCTCAAGGAAAGTCCTTTGTTGACGGTATCAAGTAACAATATATCATCATCAACGACAAGAATACGTCTTTGTTTTGATTTGTCACTTGCAGTTACTAATTCATCCATGTTCTTCTTCTCACATCACTGAACAATTTCAGAAATACGTATCTGCTCGTATGTGA
>JBFLYJ010000387.1:0-3566 GCA_040756635.1 Nitrospirota bacterium | reverse complement strand
TGTGGTTTCCAATCCTGAATTCCTGAGGGAAGGCGCCGGGATCGAAGACTTTATGAGACCCAACAGGATTGTTATAGGCACTTCAAGCGACCAGGCTACCGCGATCATGAAAGACCTCTACAGGCCTCTTTACCTCATTGAGACGCCTATTGTTATTACAGACGTTAAAACATCAGAGCTCATTAAATATGCTTCGAATGCCTTTCTGGCCACAAAGATCTCCTTTATCAACGAACTCGCAAATCTCTGTGAAACAGTAGGCGCAAATGTACAGACCGTAGCGAAGGGAATGGGACTTGACCGCAGAATAGGACCGAAATTCCTCCATGCAGGCCCGGGCTACGGAGGGTCATGTTTTCCGAAAGACACCCTTGCGCTCTTACAGATCGGAAAGGAAAATAACGTCAATCTCGGGATCATATCGGCAACGATCAAATCCAATGAATATCAGAAACAGAAAGCGGCAGATACTATACTGAACGTTGTCGAAAAGCCGAAAGGGAAAACCATATGTATCCTCGGGTTGTCCTTCAAACCCAACACAAATGACATCAGGGACGCACCAGCCCTTTACATTATAAACAAGCTGCAAAAAGCAGGTGTTAAGATACGGGCCTTTGATCCGGTAGCGATGGAGGACGCCAAGGCGTTTCTTACTAAAGTCACATACTGTAATGATGCCTATGACGCGGCAAAAGGTGCGGACGCCATAGTAATAGTCACTGAATGGAACCAGTTCAGAAACCTTGACCTCAATAAACTGAAAAAATTGGTAAAAGGAAAATTTTTCTTTGACCTCCGCAATATATACGAACCTGAAAGATTAACGAAAATGGGTTTTAAATATTATTCCACAGGAAGGGCCCAAAGGTAGATGATAACGGGTCCAGCCTTGACTTTAAGAGACAAATTAATCTAAATTATTGCTTATGCGTAAACCATTTATAGCCGCAAACTGGAAGATGAACAAGACTGTTGAGGAGACCGAAGAGTTTATCAACTCATTTCTCCCCATGGTCAAAGACATTACAGGAGTCGACATTTTACTTGCACCTCCGTTTACGTCTCTGGGAACTGCGTCCAGGCTATTGAAATCATCCAATGTAATCCTGGCGGCCCAAAACGTCTTTTATGAGGAGAAAGGGGCCTACACCGGCGAGATATCCCCTTCCATGCTAAAGTCGGCCGGATGTTCCTGCGTCATTATCGGGCATTCGGAAAGAAGACAGTATTTCTCTGAGACCGATGAGATCGTAAACAGGAAGATCAAGACAGCCAGGAAAAACGGGCTTGATGTCATTCTCTGCATAGGAGAGTCCCTTGATCAAAGGGAAGCCAACAAAACTTTTGAAGTACTGGACAGGCAGCTTGCAGGTTCACTGGCTGGCCTGACTCTTGAGGGTATAACAATCGCCTATGAGCCTATTTGGGCTATAGGTACGGGAAAAACCGCGACCAAGGAGCAGGCAAACGAGGCCCACACGTTCATCCGTCAGTGGCTCCGGAAAAACAAGGAAGGCGCGGACTCAGTCCGCATTCAGTACGGCGGAAGTGTTACTCCCGATAATGTAGAAGCACTGATGTCTCAGTCCGAAGTGGACGGCGCACTTGTCGGAGGAGCGAGTCTTAAACCGGACAGTTTTGCGAAGCTTGTCGCAGGCGCAATTAAAAAAAAAAAAGGGAAATATAAAAAATGTATACCGCGGTAGTCATTCTTCATCTGATAGTCTGTCTTTTTCTCATTTTTATCATACTGATCCAGAGCAGTAAGGGAGCTGAAATGGGCGCTGCATTCGGCGGTTCAAGCCAGACACTCTTCGGCAGCAGGGGCGCGGCCACTTTTCTCAGCAAACTGACTACCGGAGCGGCAATTCTGTTTATGATCACCTCACTGTCGCTTGCGATTTATTCGGTTAAAAGAACATCTGTGATGTCATCAACACCTGTTAAAGAGGCCCCGGCCATGCCGTCCTCGGATACCGCGGCCGGTCCGCTTCAGGAACAGAAGCCGGTTGCTCCGGGACAGGGTGAAGCCCAGGCCCCCCCGACACAGACCCCGGGAACCGGGCAGTAACTTAATTTAATCAATCTTTATTTAAGCTGTTTCGCTTCCGACTCACTGAGAAGAAGCCTCGCTTTTACTAATTTTCTGAGTTTGCTCTCGACTTTTACCGAATTCCCCGCAGAAAGGGCCTGGAGCAGGTCACCCTCAAGCTCCGCGACCTCAAGCCGCTTGTAATAATCAAGGGACTCCTTCAGATGCGCCAGTACTATCTTCCCCGTCAGGATCGGATGATTGTTCGTGACATTCGCGTCACTGAATCTCGTACCGTGTTCGAGTTCGACTTCCAGGCCCATACAAAAGTCTTCTATATCTATATTCATCCCGGAAGTATTGACTTCATTCAGAATAATTCCGGCTTCCTTCTGTGAAACCTTCGCTTCTTCCATTGCCGTCCAGTCACTGATTCCAAGCTCTCCGCATATCCGCTTAACTTCTTCAACAGTTACATACTGAGGTATCTTCATTACGTCCTCCTTTTAAAATAAATAAAACAGCTCCTCTATCAATGGGCAAAAAACAGAGACGGGACAAATCTTGCTGCAGCTATGAGATAAATGAAATAATCAGGCCGGTTTTCAAACGTACGAATCTATATGTATTCCTTTTGAATCATATATCTGAATTGAGTTCCCCTGCCGGTCGTAGGTATTTTCAACAGCGGCACCCATAATAAGCCGCGGATGATCGACTTTTTTATCAGGGGGTTGAACATCCTTCAGCATTAGAGTCCCGCCGCCGTTGTACACCTTGCTATAAGGGGTCACATCAATGACCCTTTCATTTACCAGAGATTCGTCTTTTCCCCTGCGTGATAAATTATTACTGATCCGGACATCATTTACCGTATGGTTATTGAGTTTGAGGCGGAAGAAATTAAGGACATTAAAATTGATAACCGTTGTCATTGTATTATCATCAATGATTTTTATTGTTTGGCTGACTTAATTTTATTATCCGTCGTATTACCGGGTCCCTGATGATTCCATTATAGCAGTCATAATGAATTTTTTAAATACTTTTCTGTCGAAAAAATCTTCCATCCCCGTGACGAAAACAGCATCGGAGGATCCCGCTACTATATTGTTTTAATTAAGAAATACGGCTCCGTTATAGCCTCGCCGCGGCACTCCGGGCATTTCCCCGGTTTTTTGAGTTTTTCCCTTTTTTCAAAAACAAAGCCGCACTTTTTACATTCTGAAGGCGTAACTATCAGACGCAGTCCCCGCCTGGTGACAGTCTTTTGAATGTGCTGCAGATGATCATATACAGCCTTCTCAGGGATCTTCACTATCCCCGAAATCTCCCTGGCTGAAAGCTGCCGATCCTGCAGGATAGAGATAATGTCCTTCCTTATCGTCTCCTGTCTCTCGTCGGGAACAAAGGGTTTCTTTGGTTTGTTTCTCATAACACGGCATATCCTGCTTAAAGCCCGCGGATGTCCTTCCGGAGAAGGAAACATTCCTCTCACTAAGTGAGTACTGTGTATTTATACGATTAGGAT
>JBFLYJ010000386.1:0-3582 GCA_040756635.1 Nitrospirota bacterium | reverse complement strand
CTATGTGATATAAAGGCCTCAATTCATAGCCGATAGTATCGCCTTTATCATCGATGATCTTGGCCAGTCTGGACCTGATGAAGTCACGGTGGTATTTGACATGCGACGCGGCCTCCGCGAGCGCATCATCTGCGGACAGACCTTTCTTTACACTGAAATCGAACTCAGGGGCGTATATTTGAATCTCGTACGGGTCTCCTTCCCTGTCAAGGATCGCCACGTTCGCGACGTCATCACTGTGTCTCGCCCCGTAAAGAAAAAGGGTGAATGTCCCGCTCAGCTCCTCGGGTCTTGCACGCTCTGTAATGAAATGTCTTTCAGAGGCACAGGAATAAATAAATATGAGGAGGAATAGGGGGACCAGGGGCCCGGGAAAATATTTCAGAGTTCCCATGTCATTCTCCTTTCATACCGGGAAATGAGGTTTACATCAGAGTGTCCAGGTTTATTAAATATTAAGGCCCCGTGGGTATAAACCGCCGGGACCTCCACTTCGTCTTCATAAGCAGTTCAGAGGATATGTTTTATTCTGGAGAACGCTTCCTCAATGATCTGCGGTTCCGGCAGAAACGTGGTCCTGAAGTAGACGCCGTCCTCCTGTCTTCCAAATCCGGAACCGGGAACAAAAACGACCCCCTCCCTGAGAGCTGCACGGACGAATTCGATGTCCTTTTTCCATCTCTTTGTTTCTATTTTTATAAAAGCATAGAACGCGCCTTTCGGAACCGGAAAAGACAGCGGCAGTTTTTCGGCCATCTTAATGAACGTGTCGCGTCTTTCAAGGAGCTTTTTCTTCATCGTCCTGACGTAAGCAGGGTATGACGGGTCCGTCAAAGCCGCTGCAGCCGCCTTCTGGTATTCCCAGTTAACGGAGAGACGCTGATTACACAGCAGGAAGAATGCGTTCTTCACCTCCGACCATCTTTCTCCGTGAAAAGCCACCCACCCGATTCTTGCGCCGGGATAGCTGAAGTCCTTTGAAAGGGAGCTTCCGTATATGAACGGCACCTTGCCCCTAGCTATCTTCCTGAAGTCCACATGTTTGCCCTGCAGTATGAGCTGGTCGTAGGAGCCGTCGTAAAAAATCGGTACATCGTGGTCAGCGCAGAGCGCCACGACCTCGGTCAGGTTCTTTTCCGAATAGACCGACCCAAGGGGATTGTTTGGATTTATGATCACCATCGCCTTTGCGCCTTCTATCTTTTTTGCCAGGTATTCCGTGTCTATCTGTCCGTCGGCGCTGTGTCTGTAGAAGGTCGTTTCCCCCTCGAACTGTTTGGACTTGCTCAGGTAAAGCGGATATACGGGGTTTGGAAGAAGGACTTTCTCCCCGAATCCAATGAACGAATGGAAAAAGAAGTCAATGCCTTCGGTGAGGCCTGCAACAGCGAATATGTCCTCGGGTCTGCACTGCTCGATGTCAGCCACTGTCTTTATTAACTGTTCATCACCCTGGGAAGGGGCATAACCCTTCCAGTTTTCATCAAGCGCGCTTTTCACGCGCTCTGCTATAACATTGAATGTCGGAAAACCGTATTGAGGAGGGTCTCCGATGTTGAGGTAGATCATTTTCTTGCCCTTGGCCTCCTCACGCTTGGCTTCCATCACTATGTCGCGTATCGGGTAGCTTACAACGTTCATCCTCTCAGTGGGCTTGTAAGGCAGCTGTCGTCTCAGGTGTACCATATATTCATCCTTTTATATTCATAAAAATGCTGTTCTAAGAAAGAATTATGTCCGATTTGAAGAGACGGTCTTTCTCATTAAACATCAAGAAATATCATACGACACGCCAGTATAAAAGGGCAATGGGGGAGATCACAGATAGTCCGCCGAACAGAAAAAAACCCCGGAGAACTTTTCATCCCCCGGGGCATTTGCTTAACTTGAAAACTCCTGAATATTTCTCTATTGTTCCAGGTGTTTCTCATCAATGAACTTGAATCCACTGAACATTGAACTCACCAGTCCGTTTTTCTCATGCGGGTCCATATACCACGAAGCGTATATGTGGATGGGAACAAAGATCAATATCACGTACATTACAAGATGATGATATATCCTGATGGTCGGAAGGTACATGATATTCAGAAGCCATCCGCCGAGTACCGTCCAAATCACGCCGGTGTGGTTTAACGAGTATACGGCGAATCCTGAGCATATCTCAAAGATGAACAGAATAAACAGTATGAAGTACGTCAGCGAAGCCAGCGGGGCATGGCCTGCGCAATAGGGAGGTGTCTTGTCTATGAGAAGATAGAACCTAACGGCCTTCACGAAATCCTTGCGCTTCTTCTCATTGTAGGGGAAACACTCTTTCCATGACGCGAACCTGTTGCCCATAAACGACCAGTAGATCCTGATTAATACACTCATGAGGAAGGTATAGGCGGTCACGAAGTGTATGAACCTTACCCAGCCCATTATGTACTGCTTGGACGAAACGGCATGAACATAGGGATTGCCTATGTAATAACCTGAAAGGGAAAGGATAAGGATACAGAAGGCATTGATCCAGTGCGTAAACCTGACTGGGAATTCCCAGATGTAGGCCCGCAGCCTTTGAGTCTCGCCGAATCTGATACCGCTTTTAATATGCATATTGTAATCCCCCCTTTCTTATTTGGACTTCACCCTGATCAGCTCATTGCCTTCGGCATCGACTACATGAACAGCGCATGCCATACACGGGTCAAACGAGTGTATGGTCCTGAGAATCTCAACAGGCTGCTCTGCGTTTGCCACCGGAGTTCCGATCAGTGCTTCCTCGTAAGGGCCTCTCTGGTTGTTAGCGTCTCTCGGCGAACCGTTCCATGTGCCGGGGACCACGATCTGGAAATTCTCGATCTTCTGGTTCTTGATCGTCACCCAGTGTCCGAGCGAGCCCCTCGGCGCCTCATGGAATCCGTAACCCTTTGCTTCAGCGGGCCATTCGGAGGGATCCCACATTTCGCCGCTGTGGATCCTCATGTCACCGTTCTTCATGTTCGCGGCGAGCTGATTGATCCAGTCGGGAAGCTTTTTGGCCGTAACCAGTGTTTCAACACCTCTGGCAGCTATCCGTCCCAGAGTTGAGAAAAGGACAGCGGGCCCTACACCGAGCGTCTTAAGGACGTAATTTACCGTGTCCTGCACTTCTTTATGTCCTGATGCGTAAGCAACCAGCATCCTTGACAGAGGTCCGACTTCCATGGCCTTGTCGTCATAACGCGGGGCCTTAAGCCATGAATACTTTTCATCCGTATTCAGATATTCATACGGGGGCTTCGGACCGGTGTACTTGTAGTTGGTCTCGCCTTCCCATGGATGTCTTGCCTTTTCGTCTCCGCCGGAATAGTTGTACCAGGAGCGGGTAACGTATTCAGTCACCTTCTCATGGTCTACCTTGTGGACTGTGGAGAGGTCTTTGTTCAGAATTATTCCGCGCGGCAGCCACAAGTTTTCAGTGTTGCTGACAGTGTCATTGGGGAACTCACCGTAACTGAGGAAATTACCGACCCCGGCGCCGTGGCCGGCCCAGTCCAGATAGAACGGGGCCACCGCGATTATGTCAGGGATGTATACGTGTTCAACGAAGTCCAG
>JBFLYJ010000385.1:0-3601 GCA_040756635.1 Nitrospirota bacterium | reverse complement strand
CATCTTGTCTATTTCTTTAAGTTTACTGCACATGGAATTGAATGATTCAGCCAATATCGCTATCTCAGGCGGCGACGTAAGTTTCAGATCACGACCGAAATCTCCTCTGGCTATTTCCGATGTTTTCTTTTTAATAATAGAAAGAGGTTTTGTGATATTAACAGTAATAAAGATTGATAATACTATCCCGACAACAAGTGATACCATCCCTATCACCATAGCCACTTTGCTCGCACGAACATCGGCCCTGCTCAATTCCCTGACTTTGGAATACGTATTGTTTTGACTATACGCCTCCAGTTTCTTTAATGAGTCCATTATTTCATTCACAACGTATTCTTTTTCTTTTCTATAAAGCTCGTCGTCGTACTGCTGGCCGGAACCTATAAATTTAACCTCATCATTAAATAGTGCCTGGTACCGTTCTTTCATGTCTTTCATCCGGCTGAGTATCTCCTGTGCCTTTTCATCTTCTGCAACGGACGTCAATTCCGATATTTGCTTGTCGAAGTCATTATCAGCCAGAAGAAACTGGTTATACAGGGCATCGTCTTTAATAAAGACATATTTTTTCTCATACCTCATCATAGACAGAAAAATGTCAGAGAGTTTCTTCTTGTACTCTATAAGGCGGTTGTCAACATTAATAATAGAACGGGTAACTTCTTCAAACTGCCTGAGCTGTGAAATGGCATAGATACTCACGGTCATTGCCAGCACAAATATTACGAAGTAACCTATTACAAGCCTCGAAAAAATAGTCAGTCTCATGTGTTCGCTCAAATGAATTTGATTCGGGAAGCGAAAGGAATTATCAGTGTCGCATACATTTGAATAATGAACTTCTTGATGTCGAATAATTCTTTTGGAATGCTTCTTTAGTAAGTATCTATGCTATCACGATGTCCAATTAATGTCTATAGTCCTGTATTCATATCCCCAAAAAACAAATGGCCGGACCTTATTATATAGTTCAACAATGCTTTAAAACAATCAAATGGCAGCAAGCAAATCAAACCGCAAACGGTTTTTGACAGATAAGTCTTTATAATTTATAGCCAATCTTCCTTAAAAACCCTATCCTGTTCTCCCTGTCAGTATCGTTTTCTACTCCTTTGGGTGACGACCCGTCAATCACCCCCATAATCCCTCTACCAGCCGCCGTCTCCGCTACGATCACCTCTACAGGATTTGCAGTAGCGCAATAAATACTGCATACTTCCTGACAGTTTTTTACAGCATTCAGTACATTAACGGGAAATGCATCCCTCATTATAATGATAAAGACATGCCCTGCACCGATTCTCACAAGGTTCGTAACGCAGGTATCAACCAAAGCTGACTCATTGCCTTCCTTTCTTATAAGGCACGGCCCTGAAGCTTCGGTAAAGGCTACACCGAATTTTGCCCCTGGGACATTTGTGGCAAGGATCTCGTACAGATCCTCCGCAGTCTTTATAAAATGGGTCTGCCCAAGAATAATATTACAGCCGTCCGGGATATCGACTTTTACACTTATTAATTCCATAATATCCTCCTTCAGAATTTATAAATTTTATCTTTCAGCTTACCTCCGTCACTATGTTATAATCAAAATAAATTTTATCATTCTTGTCAAGAAGTTAATGAAATTATTTATCATTTTCCTTTCACTGTTCATGTACATCTGTTCAGCCTCACGTGCAAATGCCGCAGATCCGCAGATAATGGGTCCCGACATGAAAGTTGTTGATAATAATATCATTGTAAATCTTTATGTCGAAAATGTGACAGAACTTGCAACTTCCATCACGTCAGGGGTCGAGAAAGAAATTGCCTTTACCATAGAACTGTTAAGGGCCTGGCGTTTCTGGCCGGATGAATTCATCGTTTCAAAAAAAATATCCCGGGTCATCAAGTATGACAATTTAAGGGAACAATATATGGTATCGTCTTATGACGGGGTCTCCCGTTCAGAAAAATATTTCAGCAGTTACACATCGGTTAAAGACTGGATTTTCACTGTCAACAACGTTAATCTCGCAAACGTTAAAGAACTTGAGGCCAGCAGTTACTATATCAGAATAGTCGTCGAATCAAAAAGCCTGGAACAACTTCCCTTAATCGGGTTCCTAATACACTTCATTCCTGAAGTAGAAATGAGCCTGGCAAAAGAATCCACGCCTTTCATCATTGGTCAAAACTGATGAGAAATCTAAAAATACTTTTCAGCCTCTTTATTATCAGTTTTATCGCGATTATTATTACGGGAGTTGTTTTAAATTATCTTGGGATTGAACATGGCTCTCTTTTGATAAAGATAGGGTTCATTTTTATTATCGTCAATATCGTTCTCTACCTGCTGCTGCTGATTTTTTTTGTCGGACGAAACCTTTTCAGTCTATACAGAGAAAAGAAACGTAAAGCAATAGGTTCTAACTTCAGGACAAAACTGGTTTTGTCTTTTCTCGGTCTTGTGCTTATCCCTTCGGTATTGCTTTTCTTTCTTTCCTATCAGCTTATAAACAATTCCATCGACACCTGGTTTTCCCTGGAGGTCCAGAAGCCCATTTACGAATCAATGGACATAGCAAAGACCCTGTATGTAAAAGAGCGCCAGAATACGATTAATTACGCCAGATTCCTCGCGTCTAACAAGCAGATCCGGGGGAACGACAATAAGTCCGAAAAACTTCCTGAGAATTACAGAAGTTATTTGGTCAAAGAAACAGACGGGTCGCCCCTTGTTGATAACGCCTTTCACGATAATGCCGGCACATCAGTTGTTTCTTCAGACAAAGGTGACATTATTCGGGCTGCCGCGCCGCTTAAGGAGGGAGGAACTGTCACCGGCGTTGTCATAGTTGAAACAGTCATTCCTCATGATGTTGTGGTAAAAATGGAATCTATCCAGAAAGCATTTAATGAATACGTTCAGATCAAACTTCAGCAAAATCCTGTCCGTTTTGTTTACTTCCTGCTGCTGACCACAGCGGCCCTGCTGATTATCTTTCTTACGCTGTGGGTCTCGCTGCGGATAGCAAAGGGGATAACAGTCCCGATCCAGTCGCTCGCAGAAGCAACGAAAACCGTAGCGCACGGCAATATGGATTTCAGGATCGCCCTTAAGAGAGATGACGAAATAGGACTGCTTATCAATTCGTTCAATAAAATGCTTGACGATCTGCAAGACGGCAAACAGTCCCTGGAAAAAGCCTATAAGGAGTCGGACCGCAGAAGGCTCAGCATGGAATCTATTCTGGAAAGCATAAATACAGGTGTGATTTTTTTTGACCGTACCGGCAGGATAATCACAGTCAATAATGCCGCCTGTCATATGCTGAATCTCCAGCGCAGTGCCATTGAGGGCCGGAGTTATAAGGAATTGCTAGACAGACTGAATTCCGAAGATCTCAGTGCAATGGTCAAACATCTCAGCGAAAAAGGTTTCGGTGCTATTGAAAAAGAAATACATATATATCTGAACGGGAGACCACTGGACCTGAGGGTCTATTCCACTATTATAAAGGACTCTGCAAACAAGCTTGTCGGAACGCTTGCAGTATTCGACAATCTCACCGAAATCATAATGGCACAGAGGGCACTTGCCTGGCAGGAAGTT
>JBFLYJ010000384.1:0-3619 GCA_040756635.1 Nitrospirota bacterium | reverse complement strand
GTATTGATCCAGAATGTCTTTACCGGCGGGCCGGACGTTTAAATGGTAAGTGGCGTCTCCTCTGGTCACCAGGACCGAAACATCGCCTTGTCTGCCTGCGTCGGAATACCTCGCGCACATCGACGCCGCAAGAGAGACGGCGTCATCAGATGCTTTACCGAGAATGACGGTCAGCGGGCTTCCGTGACCGGGGACCCTCAATTTATAGTCATCAGAGTCTGAAAGTGATTTTATTGCTTCGTTCTCAGTATTATTTCTGCCGACAATGATTTTGCACTCAGGGGAAAAACGGAAGTGTCTTCCCAGCCTGAGAAAGTTGATATCTTTATATTCAGGGTTGCTGTCGTGTTTAAGCAGTTCCCGCAGTTTATATGAATAGATGGGTTCAGTCAGCAGACACCCTCCTGCCGGAGCGGGATATTCAGTCAACCCTAATTCTTCTGCAAGCACCATCTGGGGTTTCCTTGAGCGTCCGTTGAAGTCCAGGAGCATCTCCCTGCTGATCAGCCCCTGCTCCTCAGCTATAGTCGCAGGCAAGAGTTTTCCGCATAACGGTCTTACAACCAGACCTTTTACGTCCGCGGCCTTGTCGATCATCGGGAAACAGTTTTTTCTCTGGCTCATAGGCCTCTGTCCGACCACCTCCCCGGTTATCAGGAAATCGGACCCGGTGAGCCTCATAAATTCCTTTGCTTCTTTTAACATAAGGACCCTGCAGTCAATGCAGGGGTTCATGTTTTTCCCATGGCCGTATTTAGGATTTTTTACTATATTCAGGAACTTATCTGATAGATGCGCAAGCTTTACCTGAAAGCCGAATTTGATTGATGCCGCAAAGGGGTCTTTTGAACAGGACGACTTATCGCTTATGTCACAGCCGAAGTGGTTCATAAATGTCACGGCAGTAACATCGATCCCATGCCTCTTCATTATAAGGATTGCAAGAGTGCTGTCCAGCCCTCCGGAATATAATGCAATCGCTTTTGGCATATCAAATTACCTCGTCTGTATGAAGTTAATTAAGGTATGCTGGATAAGTCCAGGATTTTAAAGACTTCAACGACAGCGGTCGAATCAGATGGAAGATCAAACACCGGTCTGCCTTCTAGGTCGAGATGAAAGATATTCTCATCCTCCGGGACATTGAAAATATCTGCAAAAGGTAGATCGATTCCGCTGTTTTTTATTTTCTGAAAATTATCGTCAGAAACTCTGTTTATTATAAGCTTACGCTTCTCAACTTCAAGATTCAGCTCATCAACCAGACCATTGATCCTGCTGGCTGTTTGAATACCTTTTTTAGTCGGATCGCTTACTACTAGAAGAAGGTTGACCTTGTGAGTCGTCCTTCTGCTCAGGTGCTCCATTCCGGCTTCATTATCCAGGACGACATACGGATATTTATCAGCCAGGATATCGGTATATTTTCTTATGATGTTATTCGCGGCACAGTAACAGCCGGGCCCTTCAGGCCTGCCCATTACCATAAGGTCAAAACCTTTGGCCTCAATGATCGACTGCTGGACCTGATAGTCAAACAGCTGTTCCATGCTCATGCCGCCCGGACGCTCACCGCCGCTGCGAACAGCCGCAAGTGATTCTTCGCGCAGCTTACCGATAGTGGCATGTATTTCAACTCCCAATGCTTCATTCAGGCAGGAGTTGCTGTCGGCGTCGACCGCGAGCACCGCCTTTTTCTTCCTTTCTATAAGGTAGCGGACTGTCAGGGCTGCGATCGTGGTCTTGCCTGTTCCGCCCTTTCCTGCAAATGCTATTACGAAGGCCATGATATTCTTTTATGTTCCTCCCACGGGATAAATTACAGAATTTACCTTACAGCTTCATTAAATTACTCATGTCAGGAGAACCGCAAGGCAGTCTCCTGTTTTATGCAAAATTACAGTTGATTCTGATAGTACATTATATCAGGAATGTTCTGTCCGATAATAGGGCTTTAGGTCTGAGTGCTAATAAAAAACCCGGCAGGGGCCTCCCGCCGGGTTAGTGAAATGATCATCGGGAACTTTAAATTACAGGAAGCTTCGAAAGCGCCTCTTTTATCTTTTCATCAGGATATTCGTAATCACTCAGTTTGCCGTCCATATAATCAGCATACGCCTGAAGATCCAGATAACCATGACCGCTGAGATTAAATAGAATGGTCTTTTCTTTACCTTCCTCTTTACACTTAAGCGCCTCGTCAATCACACCTCTTATAGCGTGTGCGGTTTCGGGAGCAGGGATAATAGCTTCCGAACGTGCAAACTGTAATGCGGCCTCAAACACTCCCATCTGATGATAGGCCTTTGCTTCAATTAATCCGTCATGATAAAGCTGGCACACAAGCGGGGAGTCAGCATGGTATCTGAGGCCGCCTGCGTGAATCCCGGGTGGGATAAAGTCATGGCCAAGCGTATACATCATTAAAAACGGTGTCAGTCCCGCGACATCGCCATAGTCATACCTGAATTCCCCTTTTGTAAGGGTAGGGCATGAAGAGGGTTCCACCGCAATGACCCTAAGGTCCCTGCCATTTATCTTGTCATGCAAAAACGGGAAACTGATGCCGGCGAGATTGCTTCCTCCTCCGCAGCAGCCTACAATAATATCAGGGTAATCATTAACAAGTTCAAACTGTTTTTGTGCCTCCAGTCCTATGACCGTCTGATGCATACAGACATGGTTCAGGACAGACCCCAGGGCATAGTTCGTATCATCGTGCGTCGCAGCGTCTTCGACAGCCTCGGATATGGCAAGCCCCAGGCTTCCGGGATTGTCCGGGTCTGCTTCAAGTGCCTTTTTCCCCGACTGAGTAACCGTTGAAGGGCTGGCATGAACGGTCGCGCCCCAGGTCTCCATCGCTATTCTCCTGTACGGTTTTTGGTTGAAGCTTACTTTGACCATGTAGACTGTGACATCGAGTCCGAAAAGATTCCCCGCAAGTGCCATTGATGAACCCCACTGTCCTGCACCTGTCTCGGTTGCTATCCTTTTGACACCCGCCTGTTTGTTGTAATATGCCTGCGGGATTGACGTATTGGGTTTATGGCTTCCGGCGGGGCTGACCCCTTCATATTTATAGTAGATCCTTGCAGGTGTACCCAGTGCTTTTTCAAGCCTGTGGGCCCTGAAGAGAGGCGACGGTCTCCAGAGAGAATAAATTTCAAGGACCTCTTCAGGGATATCGATCCAGCGCTCCTGGCTTACTTCCTGTTCTATAAGAGCCATAGGGAAAATCGGGGAGAGATCTTTAGGCCCTATTGGCTGTCTTGTCCCCGGATGAAGCGGTGGTTTTGGAAGGTTCGGCATATCAGCCATAATGTTATACCATTTCTTTGGGATCTCTTTGTCTGACAAAATGATTTTTGTTTCTCTCATGGCGCCTCCTTAAATTGTTCCAGCAGAATATATATGAATACTTTTACGCGGGGACGAATAATATTAGCATATATAATGATATAAACTGCAAATAAATATTTGAAGAGGCGCTCAAAATGTCCGTAAATGTTAGCAGTGTCCTGAGAGCAGAAGATTGAAGTGAATATATATTTTTTGAGGGTGAACTGTTTAACGACAAAAAGGGCTTGGTGTTTCCAAGCCCTTTTTGTCGTTAAATACA
>JBFLYJ010000383.1:0-3620 GCA_040756635.1 Nitrospirota bacterium | reverse complement strand
GAAATGCAGACAAAATAATGAGATATTAAATTATTGGCGCGATTAAACATATTAGTCTTAAAGGGGAAAATTGTAAACTAAAATATTGTAATAAAAATATAAGATAACCTTTGCTGAATAAGACCAGGTGCAACAATGATGTGCAGAGCCCTTTAGTTGATAAATGCGGGTCTTGCCGCGGTAGTCGAAGTCGTTTTTTCAACAAACAGGCACGGAAACCAGTATAATTGCATGTATAAACGATGCGGGAACGATATTTAATATGGACATAAAGGCGAATATAGCAAGGTTGCAGGACTTTTATGTGCTCTCCCTCAAGGCCCCGCTCGGCATCTTTCGCAGGCCATTCTATTTTCGGGAGGCTGTGGAACAGATGGATTATATGGGGACAGGCTCTTTTTTTATAGTCTTTCTGGTGTCACTTTTTATCGGGATGGCGCTGTGCCTGCAAATATCCGCGGAACTCGCCAACCTCGGACTGAAAATGTACACGGGGAAGATAGTCGGCATATCGATAATAAGAGAGATCGGCCCCGTATCCATCGCCCTGGTCTATGCGGGAAGGGTAGGCTCCGGCATGGCGTCCGAGCTGGGGTCGATGATGCTGGGTCATCAGGTGGACATTCTCAGGGTGCAGGGGGTGGACCCTTTAAAGAAACTGGTAACCCCGAGGGTTATCAGTTCATTCCTGATGCTTCCAATGCTTACCGTGATCGGCGACGCGGTTTCACTGCTGGGGGGATACTATATATCAGTAATCGTGAGCCATCAGAGCGGGTCCTTCTACTGGAGCCAGATCAAGGAGATAATGACTTTCGAAAATATCTTTTCGGGAATTATGAAACCGTTTATCTTCGGCTACCTGATATCGTGTATAAGCTGTTATACCGGACTCTCCACAAGAGGCGGGGCCCGGGGACTCAGAAAATCCACGACTGCCGCGGTGGTCTATTCAATGATAATGATCATTATGTCCGACTTTTTGCTTACAAGGATTTTATTCTACGTCCTGGGGATGAGGGTATGATAGAATTTCAGAACGTTACCATCTCCTTCAATGACGACCACATGGTACTGAACGATGTCAGCTTCAGTGCCAACTTTTATGAAAAGATCGCGATCCTCGGTATCAGCGGCGGGGGCAAGACCACATTGATCAGGCTGATTCTCGGACTTGTCCGTCCGGACGCGGGAAGGATTTTCATTGACGGTCAGGACATAACGGGATTGTCGGAATCAGAAATGAGGGCCGCCAGGATGAAGTTCAGCGTTGTCTTCCAGGAGGGGGCGCTGTTTGATTCGCTGAATGTGCGCGAAAATGTCGTGTTCTGTTTCAGGGAGTACTCAAACCTGTCTGAAGAGGAGATCGAAGAAAGGGCCAGAGGGCTTCTTTCCAGATTAGGGATTGAACAAGCCATCGACCTTATGCCTGAAGAACTCAGCGGCGGGATGAAGCGTCGCGTCGCTATCGCGAGGGCGCTTGCGGGATGCAGTCCCAGGATGGTGCTTTATGACGAGGCGACCTCAGGGCTGGACCCTCTGACCGCTGACAATATATGCGGTCTGATAAATGACCTTTCACAGGGGGAGCCGCCGGACAGGACCGGTTTCATCATTGTTACTCACAAGGTGACGGACGCCGTAAAGGTCGCAGAAAGATTCATATATTTAAGAGACGGGCGAATAGTATTTGACGGAGGCCTTAAAGATCTCCGGAACACAAAGGACCCGGAATTAAGGGCCTTTACGGGAGAGCTCCACATCGCGGAGAAATATCTGTAACAGGGGGTAAGGAATGTACGATTACGTAAAACAGCATAGATGGGCCAAACTCAGGGTAGGCATAGTCATCACGGTTTCGCTCATTACTGTACTTCTGGCGGTAATGTTCGCCGGGAACATCGAGAAACTGTTTACTCCCAAGGTGATGATATATGCGATGGTGCGTGACGTGAAAGGCCTGCGGGACGGTTCTCCGGTGTGGTTTTCGGGAGTAGAAATCGGGTCGGTCAAGCATATCAAGTTTACTGCGGGTCAGCAGGTGAGAGTTGCCATGACCATCGATGCGGAATCCCTGAAGTTCCTCAAGAAAGACTCGGATGCGAATATAATGACTCTGGGTCTGCTGGGTGACAAGTATGTTGAGATAACCCCGGGATCACATGAAGCTGAAGGTCTGGTTGCAGGAGATGCGATAGCGGGAAAGACCCAGACAGAAATACAGGATGTTGTCCAGGCCAGCCAGGACTCCATAGCCAAGATATCCGACTTTGTAAGCAAGCTTGAAGAGATCCTCGTCAAGATTGAAAAAGGGAAGGGCACCGTATCAAGGTTTATCCAGGACCCCGCCGTCTATGAAAACCTTAAAGAGGGTATTAATCAATTGACGGTCCTTGTCAGGAAAATAGAAGGCGGCGAGGGCACGGCAGGGAGGCTGTTGAATGAAGACGCGCTGTACAGTGATCTTGCCTCATCAGCCGAAGATATTAAGCTTTTTGCCGAGTCGCTGAAAAAATCCGAAGGGACGCTGAACAGGCTGATAGTCGACCCGTCGCTTTATGAAAGGTTCCAGAAGGCCTCGATGTCCCTCGAAACGTTTACGGAAAAACTCGCCTCCTCAAAAGGCACAGTCAATAAGCTGATCGAAGACGCGAGTCTTTATGAAAACCTCACTTCAGCATCGGATAAAATGAACAGGGTGCTTGACCGGATCGACAATGGTCAGGGGCTCATGGGGAGTCTGGTAAAAGATGACGAGCTTTCAAAGGAACTGAAATCAACGATCATGGAACTGAATGCCTTGATCAAAGACATAAAAGAACACCCGGACACGTATTTCAGATTCAGTATCTTTTAGTCAGACTGCGTAATAGGTGCTGAACGATATGCCGTTCCACGCAGGCCGGAGAAAGCCGGTCTTTAATTCAGCATATCCGCCATTTAAAGGATGAAAATAAGGACCGCCTTTACTCCCGGAAGAAGACCTCATTCGTGACACCGCGGCTTATTAACAGTTCCACAACCTCTAACGGCTTGAAATACATTCTCAGCCTGCAGGCGTTTCTGCTGGTCCCGCTGAATACGGCGTCATCGAGTGTATCCATAATCTTTATGATCTTTTCGACTTCCTCATCACTGAATTCAGATTTAATTTCGGCATTGACGGACAAGACGGACCGGTTCGTTATTTTGTCCGAAATGTTTTTTACGGCATCAAGATAGGACTTGCCGCTCCAGGTGGTTAAAAAGGCGGGTATTTTCAAGAGATAATTTGATATCTCCCCTATGTCCGGCAGGTTCCCCACGTGTTCTATGTTCAGGCCCATCTTCTCACGACAGAGGGTTATGAGGTTTCTTACAAGCACGTGCTGCTGCCCTTCGGGGATCCTGTTAACGACAAGCGCGGGACAAAACCCGTTCTCAATCTCCTGGACCAGCGGCAGCATGTCGGGTGACAGTATCTTTATCTGCTCTGTGAGCATCTCCAGCCCCAATCCGCTCTCCCCGCTTGTTTTTTTTGATTCAGCCTCTATGACAGGGCCGATGTCAGGATGGTTTTTGAAGACATGCTGAAGTCTCCTGAAAAGGGCGCCCTTGATAAAACTGTAAGCGTTCATCAC
>JBFLYJ010000382.1:0-3626 GCA_040756635.1 Nitrospirota bacterium | reverse complement strand
AAGGAAAAGATAGAGCGGAAAAAGCCACATCGCCTTTTTTATGTGCTCATATGACGAATTTTCGACCACGGACACGTGAAACTGTCTCGGCAGAAACATAATCGCCATCATCGAGAGGAAGGTCAGTGACGTCCATTCAGTGAAACTTACATTCGAGTCCCCTCCTAAAGTCATCAGGCTTGAGAATGGCGAATTTCTGATCTTCTCGAAGATGCCCCCGATGCCGTCAAAAAGCCCGTACGATACAAAGACACCCACGGAGATAAACGCGATCAGCTTTATCGCTGATTCAAAAGCGATCGCGAAGATAAGCCCCCCGTGCCGCTCCGAAACGTCTATCTTCCTCGCCCCGAAAAAGATGGCGAAGATCCCCAGGACAAGCGTAATAAGCCAGCCCGCGAAACCGCTGCCCTCGGATTGTCCGGTAAGGATCGCAAAGGTCGTCATGATCGCCTTGAGCTGAAGGCCGAGATATGGGGTTATCCCGATTACCGCGACGAGCGTCACGAGGACGGAAAGAAAGACCGAATTCCCGTAGCGTGAGGCAATGAAGTCCGAGATAGTGGTGATCCTGTTTTCCTTGCATATGTACACGATCTTTCTCAGGACGATCCACCACAGCGCCGCCATCAGGGTAGGGCCTATATAGATCGTAAGGAAATTCAGCCCCGCGTTTGCGGCCTTGCCCACACTGCCGTAAAACGTCCATGAGGTGCAATATACGGCAAGTGAGAGAGAATAAACATACGGGTTGGATACGAGTTTACTGCCCTTCTGCTCTTTTCGCTCCGCGAAATACGCGATCAGAAAGAGCAGGAACAGATAAACAAAAATGATCGAGAACAGGACCCCTATGGAAAACAATTATCCCCCGTTATTCTTGTCTCTCTTGTAAATGGTTGCGATGAAAATAAGGGCGATGAAGATAAACCATGCCAGAAAAAGATATTTTGAAATGCCGTATCTGAATATGCTCATAATGGGCCAGCTGAAAAGTATCACACCGAGGGCAAAAAGGAATATCCAGATATCTCTGATCATAGATCAATATTACAATAAACCCGGGTTATATGAAACAGAAATGCTTATATTGAAACTCCCATGGCACTGAGCCGCTGCTCAAATTCCCGTGTCCTGTCTTCAAGCTCTTCATGGAGCTGTTCGAGTTCGGGGAAGAGTGAATCGATCCTTGACCTGGAGTCATGAAGGGCCTTTGACAGGACTTTAATCGCGTCACCATCACCCCTCATGGAGGCTTCCAGCAGTTCCTTATTGTCACTCTCGGTCTTCTCTTCGAGACGGATGATCTCGTGTTCGATTTCGTCGATCCTCTTTTGAAGCGCCCCGAGAGTCCTCGATTTTTCATTAATCAATTCAGCCCGAACGCGGCGGAAGAGTTTCTTGTCCACCGGCTGGTCCGGAGGTGGTGACGTTTCGGTCCCGCTGCGGGACGTCTTCTGTTCACCTGACCACCCGATCCGGTCAAGAAAGTCCTGATATGTACCTTCAAAAAGTACCACCTTCCCGTCATCAAAGACAATCAGCCGCGTTGCGAGCGCGTGAAGTATCATCTCGCTGTGCGTTACGATGATAACCGCGCCGCTGAATTCTTCAATGGCCTCAATAAGAGACTCGGTCGATTCCATATCAAGGTGGTTGGTGGGCTCATCAAGCAGCAGCATATTGGCCGGGCTGACGAGCAGTTTCCCGAGAAGCACACGGCTCTTTTCACCACCTGAAAGTACGCTGATTTTCTTAAGCGCCTGGTCACCGGAGAACATCATGGCCCCGCATATTTTACGGGCCGCCCCACGGTTATGTTCCGGGTGTACGTCCATGATCTCCTCTTCCACGGTCTTGGAAGGGTCGAGGCGGTTTACGTTTGTCTGACCGAAATAAGCGAGCTTAAGGTCCCGGTGGCAGCGCACTGTACCGCTGAGCGGGGTGAGTTCACCGGCAAGGAGGTTCAAAAGAGTGGTCTTGCCTTTCCCGTTTCTTCCGACGATAGCTATACGGTCATTTTTTCCGACAAAGAGGCCAAGCTCCTCAATAAGGACCGGGCCGCCGGGGTCGAACCCGAAAGAAAGGTCTTTTATCTCCATAAGGTGTTTGCCCGTAAACGGTGCGGAGTTAAAAGTGAATTCCAGGTCTTTGATTTCTGTCAGTCTGTCGAGACGCTCCTTTTTCTGCAGGGCCTTGATCCTGGACTGTACTGCCCTTGCCTTGGTCGCCTTGGACCTGAAGCGGTTTATGAACTGCTCGATCTCTTTTCTTTTTTTCTCGTCATTGACGCGTGTCTTTTCGTGTATCTCTTCTTCCAGCAGAAGCTGCTGGTAGATCTTTTCCGTCGGGCCTGCAGCCTTTCGTATCTTGCAGCGGTGTATCGCCATTGTGTGGGTAGTGACGCTGTCCATGAAACTGCGGTCATGGGTTATGAGTATAAGTTCCTTCTGCCAGCCGCGCAGAAATTGGGCGAGCCACCGAAGGGACACTATATCCAGATAGTTAGTAGGTTCGTCCAGCAGAAGGATGTCGGGATCTGAGACGAGTACCTTGGCAAGGTTCAGCCGCACCTGATAGCCGCCGGAAAGGGCCGAGGGGGACGAACTGAAATCATCCGTTGAAAACCCGAGACCCATCAGGACAGTTTCCGCCTTGTATTTCTCGTCAAGGCCTTCTTCGGAAGAGGGGAGGCTGAGGCATGCCTCTTTCAATACAGTGTCTTCGCTGAATACCAGGTGCTGCGAGAGGTGTCCTGCCCTGTAATTATTGGGGATACTGATAGTCCCGGAGTCAGGGTGCTCCCTGCCGAGTATCATCCTGAAAAGGGTCGTCTTGCCGTGGCCGTTTCTTCCGATAAGGCCCACGCGTTCTCCGGGATTAAGCGTAAATCCGGCCTTGTCGAATACCACCTGCTGTCCGTATGCCTTGTCCAGATTGCTGACCTGTATCATGTTTTTCCTCAGGTTCTATTCTAAGATGTTCGCCGGGACTAATTCAATAAATTATATATTGCCGTTTTGTATACATTAACGTTGCATAAATCAGGCAAGCGGACTTGCCGTAAACCTTTACGATGCGATCGGATATTGTAATTAAACCTTGACGACAGGACTTAACACCTGGTGAAATTCAGAAAGACACCATTTATGCTTTCATGAGTCTCTCTGAGGTATCGCAGGTAAAGCTTTTCCGTCAAGTCCGCTCGCCCGGTATCAACAATCTAATGCAACTGCAAGGTATATATTATGCTGAATAAATATAAATGTTTTAAATCTCCCGGTATTGTGATAATATGTCGTTAACGGAACAAGTCCTGTGATTTGATATAGAAAAGCAGGGAGTACAACCGGCATCTGTTGTGATGAATCTTATAAATATACCGGGGCCGAGGGAACGCCCCGGATTCTCACGGAGGTGGACATGAAAGCACTAATTGAAAAAATGGCAAAGGCTCTGGTGGACAGACCGGAGGAGGTTGCAGTTACCGAAGTAACGGGAGAAAGGACCATTGTTTTTGAACTGCGTGTTGCCAAGAGTGATATCGGAAAGATTATCGGAAAACAGGGGAATACGGCAAGGGCAATCAGGACGGTTCTGAGCGCCGCCGGCACAAAACTGGGGAA
>JBFLYJ010000381.1:0-3627 GCA_040756635.1 Nitrospirota bacterium | reverse complement strand
ATAATGAAGAATTAGAAAAAATGGCTGCAAACAAGAGGTCTCAAAATGCGACATAAAGTAGCGGGAAAAGGATTCGGAAGAAATACAAATCACAGAAAAGCCCTGTTGAGAAATCTGGTAACGTCCTTGTTTGAACACCTTAAAATAGAGACGACGACCGTCAAGGCAAAAGAGGCAAGGAGGATGGCTGAACGGGTGATTACATTATGCAAGAAGGGGGACCTGCACTCAAGAAGGCTGGCTCTTGCTTATGTCCCGAACAAGACTGTCATCACCAGGTTGTTCACCGAAATAGCGCCGAAGATTCAGCGTAACAGCGGATATCTGCGTGTCTTAAAGTCGAGGTTCCGCCAGGGTGATAACTCTGACATGGCGATTCTTGAGTTCGTCGATTATGATTTGATCAAGGGTGAATCAGGGGCCGAGAAGGACAAGAAGAAGGCCAAAGAAGAAAAGAAAGATAAGTAAGCTATCATCACTATTCCTGAAACGTGAAAGACGTTCTGCTTTACGGGCTGAACGTCTTTTTTTATTCAGGCATATTATTGTCATCCCACCGATCGCTGTCAGCCTTTGTGCATATATCAGGTTCTTCACTTAAGCTGCCGTCTCTAAGCAGCAGGAATTCCGCATTTAATGACCTCTTGCCGCACCAGCATGGTTTTAGAGCATATTTTTTTTATCGGGAACGATATCTGTTTCGAATTTCTTAATGTATTATATTCCGGATTATACATTTACCTTCATGTTAAAGCTCATGCCGGTAAGAGAATGTATTAGGAGAACTTATAACTTAAGAAAAATTTCTAAATAGACAATCCATGTATTTAATGATATAAATATATCGTCAAGTATTTGTAGCGACATCAATCAAAGGAGGCGGGTTATGTTTGCTTTTTTTCTGGGTCTTCTCATCGGATCAGTTGCAGGAATGATGTTAATGGCCATTATTGTTGCCGGGAAGAAAGAAGGGACAATAAGAGATAAGATGTTTTAATGCTGCCGTCCCTCTTTTCGGATATCTGTCCGGTTCCGAATTTCCGGACGGAAGACCTTTCATTGACTCTTCCGTCAGCTTTTTATAAAGTCTGCTAGACCCTACTTTGATTCTTCTTCAAGCTCTCCCATCAGCCTGAATTTGACGTACCTCTCTTCAAGGAGCATTTCGTAATTTTTATCGAGCAGATCCGCAAGATGACGTTTCAGGGCATCAGCGAGAGACGCGGCTGTTTCCTTCTGGTCCCTGTGAGCGCCTCCCAGCGGTTCGGGTATTATCTCATCAATTATTCCTAATCCGTAGAGGTCCTGGGCGGTTATCTTAAGCGCCTCGGAGGCATTTTCATATTCTTTCCGTCCGACCGGGGTCCCGTTTTTGCTCCACAGAATCGCGGCGCACCCCTCAGGGGATATGACGGAATAAACAGAGTGTTCGAGCATGATAATTCTGTCTGCAACTGAAAGCGCGAGCGCCCCTCCGCTGCCGCCCTCGCCGATAATGACTGAGATAATGGGCGTCTTCAGCGTAAACATTTCCTGCAGATTAAGTGCGATCGCTTCGGCCTGTCCCCGTTCCTCGGCCCCTATCCCCGGATACGCCCCGGGGGTGTCTATCAGTGTTATGATCGGCTTTCCGAGTCTTTCGGCGAGCTTCATGATCCTGAGAGCCTTCCGATAACCTTCAGGATGGGGCTGGCCGAAATTCCTTTCGATCCTCTCCTTGGTGCTTCTTCCTTTTTGATGGCCGATGACCGCCACAGGCATGTCTCCGAACTTCGCGAAACCTGCGACGATGGCGGAATCATCCGAAAACCGCCTGTCCCCGTGCAGTTCGACAAAGTCCTGCATCAGGATGTCAATATAATCAAGAGTGTACGGTCTCTCCGGATGTCGCGCGATCAGCGTCTTTTGCCATGGAGTAATCTTTGAGAAGATGTCCGCGCGCAAGTCCCTCGCTTTCTTTTCGAGTTTTTTTATCTCTGAAGTAATGTTCATGTCCCTGCCGTCGGCAAGGCGTCTCAGCTCTTCAATCTTATCTTCCAGTTCCGCGACCGGTCGTTCAAAATCAAGATAATAATGCATATGTTCTCCGTGTCAGTAATAAATGAACAGCAGAAAATGAGAAATACAGGATAGTAAAATTTATTATAAAGGTCAAGTTGATCCCCCTCAGGTCGTTAATGCCCGGTCCTTAATTCATTCCCGCGGATTTCCCTGGCGCCGGGCAGTCCGCTGAAAGTTATCCTCTCCTTGCCCAGGAGTTCTTCCACTTCTATAAGCATTTCTTCGGACGGCATCACATGGCGGTCGGTAGAAAGCACGGTTTCCCAGTTTTTTGGGGAGATGATCTTCAGGAACACCCGATGGTCGCCTGAGTATTTCGAAAAGATCTTCGCGAGCTCGGGGAGAGTCTCGGGTTTTGTATCATTAAACATAGTGAGCGTAAGTGATTTATTTGCCGCGCCCTGCGGTCCCGACGACACCCTGGCCCTTGAGCCGCCCGGTTCCCCGTTGTTTTCGGTACGCGGTTTACGGGCTGTGTTCTGTTTCTTTATCTGCCCGCTGTTTTCGATGGTAACAATCTGTTTTGCGATCACCTTGATCCCCTTGTCGGTCTTGTCCAGATATCCCGCGATTATCAGCGGAATGTCCTGGGCGATCATCTCCTGCACCTCCCGGAAAATGTC
Organism: Nitrospirota bacterium; assembly: GCA_040756635.1. Lineage (GTDB taxonomy): Bacteria > Nitrospirota > Thermodesulfovibrionia > UBA6902 > UBA6902 > UBA6902. The sequence goes on along the minus strand of JBFLYJ010000381.1, from coordinate 943 downwards.
AGGAAACAATATCACCTCGATCGCGCTGTACATGTCCTCCAGCGTGACATAGGCCATCAAATCACCGGTCTTCTTCGTCTGTATCTTCTTTACAGCCGTCACGATCCCGCATAAATTTACGTCCTGTTTCTCCTGAAGGTCTGGCAGTTCGGTCGAGGGGACCACGCCGAGTTCAGCCAGCTTCTCTTTGTACCTGTTAAGCGGATGACCGGTTATATAGAAACCCAGCGCCTCCTTTTCCATCGAAAGGAGTTTCGACTCGCTCCATTCATCGACTATCGGCAGTCTCTCGGCCGGTATCTCATGTATATCACCAAACATGCTCGCCTGTCCCAGATTAAGCTCCCTCTGGTAACGCACCGCGGCCTCCATCACGTCAGGCAGTCCTTCCATCAGCTGCGCCCTTTTTCCCATAGAGTCCATTGCCCCGGCCTTGATCAGGCTTTCGATCACCTTCTTGTTGACGCGCCGTGAGTCCGCCCTCACACAGAAATCTGTAAAAGAGGTGAACCCCTTTTCTGCCCGCGTCTCTAGGACCGCGTCGATCGCCGAACCTCCCACACCCTTGACCGCCTCAAGTCCGAAGCGGATCGAATTGCCCTTCACCCTGAATTCCCTGCCGCTGTCATTGATGTCGGGAGGAAGGATTTCAATGCCCATGTCCTTGCACTCATTGATGAACATGACGACTTTCGGAGTATTATCCATGTCAGCGCTGAGTGACGCGGCCATGAATTCGACCGGATAATGCGCCTTAAGGAAGGCCGTCTGATACGCAATGTACGCGTACGCGGCTGAATGCGATTTGTTAAACCCGTACTGCGCGAACTTGAGAATAAGGCTGTAAAGGGTCTCGGCCTTTTTCTCGCTTACCTTATTACCCTTCAGGCCCTGAATAAAAATGTTCTTCATCTTTTCCATTTCTTCAGGGTTCTTGCCTCCC
>JBFLYJ010000380.1:0-3631 GCA_040756635.1 Nitrospirota bacterium | reverse complement strand
TGGGCGCAGGAAAAAAACAGAAGCGCCGCTGTCGACACGACAGATAATGCAAGAATCCATTTCCCTCTGTTCCTCATGGTTGATCCCTCCTTTTTATAAATTAATTATTGTTTTCCTTTCCCTGACTACAAACTATTTTTTTGAATATATACTCCTGAAATGTACCGCGTCATCATCGCACACCTCTACACACCTCCCGCAGTTGATGCATTCACCTGAAAGAACTGCGCCGCTCCGGTTGCCCACCATGTGCAGGACCTGTTTCTCCGGACAGATATCGAGGCACTTCATGCAGGAGGTACATTTGTCCTTGTCATATCCGACACGCAGGAAGCCGTACTTCCCGATAAGGGAATAGAAACCGCCGAGCGGACAGACATGTCCGCAGAACCCGTTTTTTACGGCAAACAGATCAAAGAGAAACACCACCAGGACAAACGCCCATCCGAGGCCGAACCCATAGATGACTCCTCTGTGCAGCATGCCGATGGGGCTTATCCATTCAAACGCCGCGACACCCAGAATCATCGACAGCACAATCGACAGCCCTGCCGCCCAGTACCTTATGCCTCTGTTTATGCGCCATGATTTCGAGACCGACTCGAGTCTGAAATACTTTCTGAGTTTAGCGGCGGCGTCAGTAATCATATTCACGGGGCAGCCCCAGCCGCAGAAAACGCGGCCGCCGAGCAAGGCGTAAAACACCAATATAATCAGCGCTCCCGTTAAAGCGTCTTTCGCTATAGTTGTACCGGCAGAAAAGCTTTGCAGAACCGCAAAGGGATCGGACAATGGGAGAACGTCAAGTACCCTGGCGGAGCTAAGGTTCCCCCTGAGGACATGCCATCCGTATACGTTCCCGGCGAAGAAAAGGAACAGGACCGCTGCCTGTGTCAGTCTCCTTAATGTGAGATATTTATATTTTCTCATCTGACAATTATTATGTTTAAAAATCCCCCTGCATCCCCCTTTTTCAAAGGGGGACCTGCTTGCCCCCCTCTTTATAAAAGAGGGGTGAGGGGAGATTCTTCAAAAATAAATTTTCATTTTCAACATTTAAATTCCCTAATTCAAAACACATCTTCATTCAGATAATCGATCGGTTTCTTTTCGCTCCTCGGCGTTTCGGTGGTGACATTATCCGTGACGTCTTCCATGCGTTTTTCATCCGTCTCGTCCCAGCCTTTTATATAACGTTCGCTCGCTTCACCCATCGCGATTTCCCCCGGCAATACGAATATGGACGCCTTCTTTGTTACACATGCTTTTTCGCAGAGGCCGCATCCGGTACAGGCCGCGCTGTGGACTACCGGGGCCATCATGGCGTGTTTGCCGGTACGCACGTTTCTTGTATATTCAATAGTAATCGCCTTGTCGATCAGAGGGCAGGCGCGGTAACACGCGTCACACTGAATGCCGGCATAGGCTATGCAGGTCTCCCTGTCTATTACTGCAAGCCCCATCTTTGCGAGATTGATATTAAGCACATGTTCACCGCTTCCGTTCCTGTCGCTGACCAGTGTCTTGTCCAGTGATCCCGTCGGACACGCAGGAACGCATGGGATGTCTTTGCACATATAGCAGGGGTTTGTCCTTGGAATAAAATACGGAGTGCCGATGGGCCTGCCGTCTCCCGGCTGTGCCAGATTCAGCGCGTCATAGGGGCATGCCTCCACGCACATTCCGCATTTCACGCAGGACGCTATGAACTGCTTTTCCGGTAACGCCCCCGGAGGCCTCAGTACCAGGGGGGCTGACCTGCCTTCCTCAATAAATCCGGTCCAGACCAGTCCGCCTGCCGTGGCGAGTCCCAGGCTCTTAATGGACTTTAACAGAAAATCTCTTCTTTCCGGCATCATTGTTGTCCTTGTTGGTAGAGACGGGTTTCAAACCCGTCTCTACGTTATTACGCCTTGTATATTTTTACCGCGCACTTTTTAAAATCCGTCTCTTTGGAAAGCGGACAGGTTGCGTCGAGCGTGACCTTGTTTATCAGGACTTCCTCATCGAACCACGGGACAAATATCAATCCTCTCGGCGGATTGTTCCTGCCCCTTGTTTCGACCCTTGCCTTGACCTTGCCCCTTCTGGACTCTATCCATATCAGTTCGCCGTCTTTAAAGCCGTTGGAATTCGCGTCTTTCGGGTTCATGAAACAGAGAGCTTCCGGCACCGCGCGGTAGAGTTCGGGCACCCTCATTGTCATAGTGCCGCTGTGCCAGTGCTCAAGGACCCTTCCTGTGCTGAGCCAGAACGGATACTCGGCGCTCGGTACCTCGGCGGCTTCGGCATAATGCCTCAGGAATATCTTTGCCTTATTCGGCAGGGCCACCTTTTCGTCGCCCTTCGGCCCGAGAAGGTCTCCCTTGGGTATTTCTTTAAGACCTTTACCGTAAAAGGCGAACTTCCCGTGGTTTGCCGCCCTGGCATAAGGGTCGTACTCGGAATTGAACCTCCAGGGGGTCTCCTTTCCGTCAACGACCGGCCATTTCAATCCCCTGACTTTATGATATGTGTCGAAGTCGGCGAGGTCATGTCCGTTGCCCAAACCGAACTTCCTGTACTCTTCCCACAGGTATTTCTGGATAAAGAAACCGTAGCCTTTGAAGCCTTCAACGTTCCTCTTGTCGCCGGCGGCCTCTGAGTTCATGAAACCATCCCCGACCGGGTCCGGCCATGAAAATTTCTTTGCATCCTGATTCGCAAACAGCACGTCATACAGCGTGTCTGAATCCTTGTATCCCATCGCCCTTGCCTTGTCCATGACATCCGGCAGCGTGATGTCTTTGTTAATTTTCTTCTCCTTCCAGACATCAGCGAGAGTAAACTTCTTGGAAAATTCCACAAGCTGCCACGTGTCTGACATGGCATTGCCTACCGGGGTGACCTGCTGTTTCCAGTGCTGGGTCCTCCTTTCCGCGTTGCCGTATGCCCCCCACTTTTCAAATATCATCGCGCTTGGAAGTATAAGGTCCGCCACCTTCGCGGATATTCCCGGATATACCTCGGAGACGACGATGAAGTTGTCCATTTCCCTGGCGGCATGTATCCAGTGGTTCATGTTGGCCGTATTCTGCCATGGATTGTTCACCTGGACCCAGGCCCATTTGATTTTGCCGTCCTCGAGGTCCCTCATTATTTTTGTGTAGTGTGATCCCACGACCGGGTTTAGTGTGCCATCAGGAAGCTTCCAGAGTTTTTCGGTGACTTCCCTGTGCTTGGCATTGTCTACAAGCATGTCAGCGGGAAGCCTGTGGGAGAATGTGCCGACCTCCCTGGCAGTGCCGCACGCGCTGGGCTGTCCAGTGAGACTGAATGCCCCGTTGCCCGGCTGGGACTGCTTGCCAAGAAGCAGATGAATGGCATATATTTGTTCATTGGCCCATGAACCCCTGACGTGCTGGTTGAACCCCATGGTCCAGAAGCTTACGACCTTTCTGTCCTTTGCGGTATAGTAGTCGACGAGCATCTCGAGCTTCTTCTTGAAATCATCAATAGATTCATCGGGGTCTCCCTTGGCGAGCTCGGCGACAAAATCTAGGGAGTAGGGCTCAAGCCCCTTCACGTAGTCTTCGTAACTTATGGCCCAGTGTTTGACAGGGGTCTTTGCATTCTTCATTTCCATCCTGTC
>JBFLYJ010000038.1:0-13618 GCA_040756635.1 Nitrospirota bacterium | reverse complement strand
GAAGCAAATGCCTCCCTCGGATAACGGTTATTCACCCTCGCCGCCGCAAGTGAATGGAACCCGGTGTCGCCGAATGTCTTTAACTGCTTTACCCCGGGCATCACCATTGGGAAGAGCGGCGACAGCAGGTCCTGCAGATAGTCACCGATATAATAGTCCTCCTGCCGCGGCCTGCCAACAACAGTGGCAGGATAGATCGCGTCATTTCTGTGGTACAGACGATTTACATTAAATACCGGGTAGTCGTGCTGGAGGGAGTTATAACCGAAGTGGTCACCAAACGGGCCTTCCGCCCGCCTCTGAAATGGGGCCACTTCACCCTTGATCGCAAACTCGACATCAGCCACAAGCGCGTGTCCGCCAAGGGGATCATCAACCATATCAAGACGCTTCCCTAGCAGCAGCGACGCAAGTACCAGTTCCGGAACATCTTCCGGCACAGGGGCTATGGCAGAAAGGATAAGGGCCGGCGGACCCCCGATAAAGAGGCTAAGCGGCAGGGGCTCATTTCTTTTTTCAGCAGCGTTGTAATGGTACCCGCCGCCTTTATGTATCTGCCAGTGTATTCCGGTTGTGCTGTCATCATATCGATGTATCCTGTACATGCCGAGGTTGTGCCCTTTGCCTTCAGGGTGCTCGGTATAAACAAGCGGCAGGGTCACAAAAGCGCCTCCGTCCGAATGCCATGAGGTCAGCATTGGAAGCTCCGTCAGTCTGGGCGGTCGCTGCAGGTTTTCCAGAATCGGGGCTTTCCGGACCTTCTTTGTGCCTATCCTGAGACCCTGCATTAAGAGACCTTTTCCACTCCAGAGTTTACCTATGTCAGGCGGCATGACCTTTTCAGCAAAATTCACTACATCATTCACGAATTTAACGGGTCTCTTCCCAAAGGCGAGAGAGATCCTGCGCTCTGTGCCGAAGAGGTTTGTGACTACAGGGAACCTGCTGCCGTGCACATTCCTGAAAAAGAGCGCGGGCCCCCCCTTTTCGATTACCCGTCTGTGGATCTCAGCTATTTCAAGATACGGATCGACCTGTTCATCTACAAATATTACTTCGTTTTCGTGTTTCAGTATGTCGATATAGGCACGAAGATCTTTAATTATATTCATAGTCCGTGAAGCATAATGCACATAAGATGAATTGCCATAGGCAAAAAACAGATCGGCTTATTTTAACAATTGCGGGCTAAAAATGCCTGATGAAGGGACTTAGAGTGTGTGCAACATAAAAGTTTGTCCCCCTCTTTGAAAAAGAGGGGTTAGGGGAGATTTATTAATAATTGCATTCCTTGAATAGTGTTTCTCTTGAAGAAATAGCTTCCCAATAAATTTATCGAAGACCCGGACTTAGATTTGATAAAGAACAGCACTATTGACTTAAAGCAGAGTTCACGGGATCTTCGTTATTGATGGACTTACGATGTACTAATCCTGGTTTTTTATCAGCTTCTCCAGCCAGATAAAGAACCTGCCAGAGCGCTTGTAGGCGAGATAGAGGTAAAGCTCGATAAAACACGTGTAGTTCCGGTTCTTCCATCTCCAGAGAGACAATGCGTGAAGGGGACCGAAAACTATCTTGCTCCAGAAGTTTTTCAGAAATCTGTCATACCGGAAGGCAAGAAACGAGTTGATATAAATGGCATTGAGAAGTTTCGGGTTTTTGACCCACGGATTTCTCACTTCATCATTGGTAAAGTTCTTCCAGCCCTCAAGATGGGTGGGGGCCTTGAAACCGTGTTTCAATGCGTCTTCGTATAATTTTGTGCCGGGTAATGGGACATATGGCTGAATAGGCACTTCAGCCCCGGGATGCCGTCTACGGATTTCATCGGCAAAATCGAGCGTGCGGTTCATGGACTCTTCAGTCTCACCCGGCAGACCGATCAGCAATGAGTAGAGGGTCGGGATGCCTCCCCTTGACGCCACCTCTATGCCCGCATCAATCATCTTTCTGTTCTGACCCTTTCTGATAAACTTAAGCACTTCATCGTCAGGGGACTCCACTCCAAAAAAGATATAAACACATCCAGCGTCCCTGAACTTCCTGATCAGCTGATCATCAAAGGTATTGATTCGTACATTGGCGATCCATTTGAAATCCAGCTCCTGCAGCAGATCAAGGATATTAAGCATCAGGTCTTTCTTTCCAGCCATAAATGTATCGTCATAGAAAGTCAGTTTGTTCACTCCGAGTTCTTTCAGCTTCAGCAGTTCGGACCTTACCTTCTCAAGACTTTTCACCCTGCACACATTCTTGTGGAAAAAGACGTTGTAGCAGAAGCCGCATTTGTGCGGACATCCCCGGGAGGATTCATATCCTATATTTTCCAGGGTATCAGTAGACCTCCGGATGTATTCCAGGAGTATTTCCTTGCCTTTTCCGTCGTAAGGGAAAGGCAGGTCTTCAATGTTAAGAAAGTCCCTGTCCTCATTCAGAATATTTCCACCGGCGCCTTTCCAGCCAAGACCGTTAATGGCACTGAAATCTTTTTTGCCTTCCTGCACCGCACGGACCAGTTCAAGCAGCGTCTGCTCTCCCTCGCCCTTGACGACAAAGTCTACAAGGTCTGATTCAAGGGTCTGCTGCGCCATCATGGATGGATGTGTTCCTCCCCATACGAGTGGAATTTCAGGATTGATTCTGCGGGCGAGTTTTGCAAGCCGGAGCGTGTTTTTTATCTGGAAGCATGTCATTGTCGAGAGGCCTATCATAAGAGGGCCTCTTGCAATCAGTTCCTTAAACCTCTCTTTTTTATGTATACGTTCGTCAAAGTATTCAACCTCAATGTCATAACGTTCCAGATAAGCGCCCAGAGAGAGTATCGCAAGCGGGGTCCACGCGTGATATGGGAAAGGACTGGCATTCGCGTAGGCGAGAAGGACAAAATTATTCCTTGATTTCATAGTATTCACGAATATCTTTTTCTTGAAGCTTCTCTTATTTCTTCAGCGGATAACTGATGAGTCCGTACATCGTAGCAACAATAATATCTATGCCTAATAAATAATTCAAGAAAAGCGCCCTCACTGCAAACAGCAGGCCTGCCTCTTTCCGCATAAAGTTCCACCATTTCAGATTAGACACAAGAAAGACAATTATCAATGGCAAAAAAACACTTTCGGCGGCAGGTATGACGGGCATCAAAAAAAGAGAAAAAAAACTCAGAAAAGAACAGACCGCGGCGATCCCGTTGCTTGGGGCTGTCGGGCCTGCGTTGTCAAACTGCCTGTCCTTCATAAACAGGTGTATCCACATGACTGCCCGCTTAAAATAATTTTTTACCGCTTCGCTGAAGTTGTTTACAAACTGGTGCCTTACCAGAATTTTCGGATTAAGAAAAATACTGTCTTCCCTTATGATCCTTCGAGCAAGTTCGAAGTCTTCAACATCAGCCCCTTTATACGACTCATCATAACCACCCACTCTCAGGAACAACTCCTTTTTTATCGCGCCGCACCGGGGCGCGAAGACACTGACCTTGCCTTCCTTTGTGTTAACAAGATGAATATATTCAAACATGGCCATATATGTCGGGACGAACCCCTCATTCAAGGGCTTGGTAGCGCATACCCCTATCACACAGTTTGCCGAGGTATTTTTTTCAAAGTATTCTTTTACCTCCCTGATAGTGCCGTCCAGAACGAGCACGTCAGAATCGAGAAAAAAAATAATGTCCCCCTTCGCCTCTTTTACTCCCCTGTTTCTCGCCCTCGCTGGCCCACCGTTTTTCTCCATCTGGATGACCTTTACCGGATACTGCCTGGCCAGTTCCACGGTATTGTCCTTTGAGCAGTCATCAACGATTATGACCTCCATATTGTCGACCGCCTGTTTAAAAATAGATCCCAGCAGGTTAGGCATGAATCTGGATGAATTGTATGTGGGGATAACTATCGAGATCATGTTTATAAAGTATATATTTTATAAATAGTTAAAATCAATTTAGTTCAACTGTACAAGAAAAATTAATCGCGTTAAATCAATGCGTTACACTATTATCGTCTTTTTTATGGAAATCTTTAGATGAATTGTCGATCATCCGGAAATCATTATTCCAAGTCTTTGACCATATTGCTTTAAACATTAATTAGGACTGTCTCACCTCATGTGGTCATCTCTTTCGTCATAATCCCTACAATGTATAGTAATGTGACATGGCACAACAATTACTGTAAATATCTGTGTCAGTCACACGAATCCCGATAATAATTTACTGAAAATACATACGGTTACACTTGGCAAACAACTTGCTGTAATGCCACGTTGTGACTTATATCTGTCAGATAGATATTCCGATAAATTAAAGATATCAGGGATTATTCCCGAGGAGCATATAGCATGAAAATCAAACTGCCTATCCCAAATATATCCTTATACATAATATTCGTGGCCGTCCTCTCTATTTTAATTATCAGCCAAGCTGGGGCAACAGAATTTGCAATCCCCATGGATTACGAATACAGTCAGGGAACTGAGCCTGCAGCCTCATCCCCTTGGGCAGCAGCGACCTTTGTTTATAAAAGTCCGAATACCGTTACCCTTTCGCTGTCTGCTGTCAATCTTGTAGGCTCTGAATTTATCAGTGTGTGGCTATTCAATTTTGACCCGATTCTCGATCCGGACTTATTGAGTTTCACCGCTGTAAGCACGACAGACGCAGGACCTACAAGTATAAATACAGGGGCCGATAGTTTCAAGGCCGGTCCAAGTAAATACTACGATATCGAATTCAGCTTCCCTTCTTCAAATGGCAGATCCTCAAATCGATTTACTGGCGGCGAAAGCCTGATGTACGACATCACGTACACTGGAGACGGAACATTCAATGAATATTCCTTTAATTTTGAAAACTCATCTGACGGTATCGACACTCGCTATCATTCCGCAATGCACGTCCAGAGCATCGACCCCGGAGGTAAAAGCGGTTGGGTAGGTAACACAAACGTAGCGATTGTCCCGGAGCCAGTCAGTTCAATCCTCTTCTTATCCGGATGCGCAGTATTTGGAATCAGACGTTATCAGAAGAAGAGATAAGCATACTGACCCGCCTGTCCCCGCCCATTCTTAAATACATGTAAAGATTAAGTACATAACAACTCGTCTACTTAACAGCAAACAATCAGCCGACAGGCGTCAAAACAAAGCAAACTTGTTTTTTCTATCGTGCAAGTTCACAAAGTTGTGCACCTCGAAGTGTGCCAAACAGTTTGGACGTTATCAAACAGGAATGTGATACAGCAATCATCCCCTTTAAAACATATGAAATAATTTCAGATGTTCAACACTTGATTTATTTAATCTCTTGGCATGTTATTTGATATTTATAGACATATAAAAAAAGACCCGTTCAATAATTATCGCATATATAGAAACAGCAATATGAAAATATAATTTACACTTAAGGGGGGGGAGCAACCTGATGAAAACACGCTCAAGAAAGAAATATAACATATTAATGATTTTTGTCTTCTTGTCCCTGTTTTCTCTGACAGGACTGGAACAGGCACAAGCAGGCTGGTACACAGCCACGATGGACAACCAGTCAAATTATGCATGGAGCGACTTTCATTTCGAGATCTTCGCGATACCCGGCCATGACGGAGATCCGATGTATGACATTACGAATGTCATGTTCGATGTGCTATATAATCCACCGACTACCGACCATCGCCCGCTCAGCAGTCAGACACTCGATTCCGGAAACGAGTGGAACCTAAGCGGCGACGGCAGGACAATAGATCTCAACTTTTATAATGACCTTTACGCTGCAGGAGAAACAGGCGGCTGGTGGAAAGTGCATATAAGCAATCCTGACGGTGTATTGCACGGAGTGGCCACTTATCCCTCAGTGGTCCCTGAACCTGTAAGCTCTGTCCTCTTTATCATCGGCAGCGTGGGATTATTAGCGAGATACAACTGGAAAAAAAGAAAAGCCGCCTGAACAACCCATTGACTTGATGAAAGATGGAGGGTCTGGATTTCCCAGGCCCTTTTTTATTTATAGTCGGCAAACCGGTCATTGCATCCTATTCGGAATGACTGTCAACAGCTTAATATGTGAGCCGGTATGGATGCCTTTTATTATAAGCTCTCAAGAAGTTCAACCACACGGTTTATCACGGTCCTGTTCCATATAATTGAAATGTGATTAACATTAAGATCATAATGTCTGTCCGCCCACGGCAGGACTGAACTCTCTGCGGTCACCATGAAATCCCCCTTGCCTTCGCGCAATTCATCAGGAATTATATTGCCGGGTAACACCTTTATTAACGAATCCGGAATTACCAGAAGCGGGTTGGGATATAACATGTCTCCCTGTTTTATCCATTTATACAATGTGAGCAGTTCCGTTTTTGTTCCTCCAAATGACAAATAACTTGTCCCCTCAATTGCTCTGTCTCTGAGGTCCATGAAAAAATCGGATCCGGGCATAAGCTCTTTCAGCGCGCTGCCCTCCAACAGGTCTGTTACGTTTTTCATGACTCCGGAAACGGTCCCATGCGTATCTTTCGGGAGGACCCCCTTAAGAAATACTGACAGAGGAGAGAGTTTCCTGCCTATTTTCGAAAGGGAGCTTCCTCTGTGAGGACTCGACAGAGTTACTAAAGCCTTGATCCCTCTGCCGCCGCTTTCCATAAACTTCCTTGCAACGAGTCCTCCGCGGCTGTGCCCGATGAGAGCCGCCGGATTATCAGGGAAGAGCGACACTGCCATTTGCATGATTTCCCCGAGTTCTTCCACGGCAACACTGATAGGCCCCACAGGTCTTCTCTGGCTCCAGCAGATAAGGTTAAACCCCTTGTCACTTAATGCTGTCCAGAGCGTGTAGATATTTTTTGGGACACTGCCGATAGTGATCTTCTTCCCGCTCTTTAGGGAACAGGGTCTTGGCCGGACCGCGGCAAATATCTTCAGCGGAATGTTCTTTGCAAAGATTTTTGTCTCAAGGGGATTGGTCCAGAAGTTTTTGTCCATTCCGAGACCGTGAATGAAGATCACAACCGGGTTTTCGGTGCCGCCCCGATGAACCGTTACGTCAAGTTCCATTAAATGACTCTAGAATTACGACTTGATGGTCGGCAGCAGGCTGCCGGCTGTATACAGATGATTGATAATGTCCGCAGCACTTCGAACTAACGACTACTTGTTACTATCTACCTTTTCATGAGCTAAATCTTTATCCTTTTCAGGCTGCCGTCTTTGTCCAGATATACAACCCCTTCTATCTGCGCGTTCCTGATCATGCGGTCACACAGCTTACAAGGCTTTCCGGCGGCATAACTCCTGTCTTCTTCAAAACCGGCAATATAGATTATCGCCCCCTTCATCCTGTCAGGCGGGGCATTTATTATCGCATTCTGTTCTGCGTGCACGGCCTCACACAATTCATATCTCTCCCCGGACGGGACATTGAGTTCCTTTCTTGTGCATTTTCCCAAGTCCAGGCAATTGGCGATGCCCCGGGGTGAGCCGTTGTATCCCGAGCTTATCATGACCTTGTCTTTGACGATCACAGCACCGTACTGTCTCCTCAGGCATGTGGAGCGTGAAGAGACCACCTTGGCAATTTCTATAAAATAATCATCCCAGTCCGGACGCACTTTGTTCACCTCGCATTGTTAAATTGTACCGTCATTATACCAGAGACGGCTTTAGTCTTTAGCCATTATCAATGTACTGTAACCCTCATCGGCGAGCTTCTGGGCTAGACCATAGGCACTGTCATAAGTGCTGAACTCCCCTATCCTTACCCTGTGATATTTCTTGCCGTTAAGAAATACTGTGGTCACAAAAACATCACTGTATTCAAATTCAAGTCCCTTCTTGAATCTGAGGGCGTTTGATTCTTCAACAAATGATCCGACCTGTACAGTCAAGGCGGTAGCTATAGCCACTGACGGTTCGAACGGCACTCTCTTGGCATATTTCATGTCCCTGCCGAGATATTCGATCCTGACCTTGCCGACGCCCTTTTCCGCGAACCCTATCTCCCTCGCCGCTCCATAGGAGAGGTCCAGGTCCCTGCCCCAAATAAACGGCCCCCTGTCATTTACCGTGACGTCGACTGATTTATCAGTGTCAGGATTGGTAACTCGCAGCCGCGTGCCGAACTTCATTGTCTTGTGAGCGGCCGTGAACCCGTACATATCATACCGTTCTCCTGACGAGGTGGGCCTACCGTGAAAGTCCTGACCGTACCATGAGGCGGTTATGTATCTTGCTCCTGGTTCAGGCTCGTAATCACGCGGGGGCGCGGAGGCGCAGGATATAAGTAGAAGCAGTCCGATTACTACGGCCAGATGTTTCATCAGAGATATAATAACCGAAGGCAAGCAGTTATTTCATTGCTACCACTGGTGTATCACGCTCTTGCAGCAGAGCAGTTATAATCTCGGCAATTGTCAGGAAATCAGCTGCACTTCGTAAACCCGCAGTCCCTGCAGACAGCACATCCGCCTTCATGCTCAACGGCCCCGCCGCAGTCCGGGCATGCGCCGCAGAAGATGGCCTTTTCTTTTTTCGGCTTTGATCCGTTGCCGTTGCTCTTGTTGCCGCGTTCGATATATCTTTCTATCGCCTTGGATATCGCGTCAGAGCAGGACGCTATCTTACCGCCGGCGGCCCATGCGGGGCTGTGGCAGCTTATGCCCCTGAGCTGTTTTTCTATTTCAATTGGTTCGATATTGCTTCTGAATGCAAGACTGACAAGCCTTCCGATCGCCTCCGCCTGGCTTGAGGCGCAGCCGCCAGCCTTACCCATTTGCGTGAAGAGCTCAAAGAGATTACCTTCACCGTCTTCATTTATTGTTACATACAGGTTGCCGCATCCCGTCTTCATAAGCCTGGTCGTACCTTTGATCACCTCGGGTCTCTTCCTTGGTGTAATCTTGTGGGTAGGCTGAACCGCTGTTTTCTCCGGTTCCTGTTTGGCCGTCTGACCTGTGGAGAGGACCTGCTCTTCGCGCGATCCGTCCCTGTATACTGTAAGTCCCTTACAGCCGAGACCGTATGCGAGGAAATAAACATCCTCTACGTCCTTGGGGCATGCGTTATGAGGAAAATTGACGGTCTTGGACACGGCATTATCAACATGTTTCTGGAAGGCCGCCTGCATCCGGACATGATCGAGAGGAGATATATCATGAGCAGTAATGAATGTTTTTTTGACGTCTTCAGGGACCTCGTCGATGTCTTTTATGCTTCCCTTCTCCGCTATCTTTTCGATAAGCTCCTTGCTCCAGAAGCCCCTTTCTTTTGCTATTCTTTCAAAATGAGGATTGACCTCATACAGCTTGGTGCCTTCAAGTACGTTCCTTACAAAAGATACTGCAAACAGGGGTTCGATCCCGCTTGAGCATCCGGCTATTATTGAAAGCGTCCCTGTCGGCGCGATCGTTGTGGTAGTCGCATTTCTCACAGCCATATCGTCCGTGTAAATACTCTCCTCAAAATTCGGGAAAACGCCTCGTTCCACCGCAAGGAAGGCAGACTGCTTTTTGCTTTCAGCCTGAATAAACCTCATGACCTCCGACGCAAGCTTGGAGGCTTCCACAGAGTTGTAAGGAATGCCGAGCTGTATAAGCATGTCCGCCCAGCCCATTACTCCGAGGCCTATTTTCCGGTTGGCCTTTGTCGCTTCATCTATTTTTCTTAACGGATATTTGTTTATATCAATAACATTGTCGAGAAAATGAACGGAAAGGCGCACACTCTCCCTGAGGCCGTCCCAGTCGATCATTTCAGAAGCTGTAACGGCTGTCCCGTGCTTCCATGCTTCGGCAGTAGTGGCGCTGACAAACTTGGCCAGGTTGATCGATCCCAGATTGCAGGATTCATAAGACAGAAGCGGCTGCTCGCCGCAGGGATTAGTGCTCTCGATCTGCCCCGCTGCAGGAGTGGGATTGCACTGGTTTATCCTGTCCATGAATATGACGCCAGGCTCCCCGTTTTTCCAGGCGTGGTTTACGATCAGGTTAAATACGCTTCTGGCTTTTAAACGGCGGACAGGCTTTTTTGAATGGGGATTTATCAGATCATATTCTTCATCTTTTTCGATGGCCTTCATAAATACATCAGTTAGGGCCACGGACAGGTTGAAGTTGTTGAGTTTGGCGTTATTGTCCTTTGCGGAAATGAAATCAAGGATATCGGGATGGTCGACACGCAATATACCCATATTGGCCCCTCTTCTAGTGCCGCCCTGTTTGATGGCCTCTGTCGCTGAATCGAAAACTGTCATGAACGAAATGGGGCCGGATGAGACACCTTTGGTCGAACCGACGATGTCGCCCTTCGGTCTTAAATTGGAGAATGAGAAACCCGTGCCCCCGCCCGATTTGTGGATCAACGCCGCGTTTTTCACCGCATCAAATATCGACTCCATTGAATCATCAACAGGCAGCACAAAGCATGCCGATAATTGACCGAGCCTCCTGCCCGCGTTCATAAGTGTGGGACTGTTGGGCAGAAACTTCAATGACGTCATCAGCGCATAGAACCTGTCCTCAAGATTGCTGATTTCAGCGTCTGACTTGCCGTAATTCAGCTCTACCGATGCAACCGCCCTTGCGACCCTTCGGAACAGATCAACCGGGCTCTCAGAGGGCCTTCCTTCTTCGTCCTTCTTGAGATATCTTTTTTCCAGGACCTTCAGTGCGCTCGGACTTAAATCAAGCTGACTAGATATAATTTCTGCCATTTCTCCTCCGTTGTAATGCATTGTTTTTATATATTTCGTTAAATTTATTAGATAAAAACCGGATAAAAAACCTTAGATTATGAACTTTGCTTATATTCATATTTGCACTCTATTTAGAGGCGCTAAAAGATTAAACCACAATATATTGTATATGTCAAGCCGAAAAATAAATATTTCAGAAGTGTCTGATTTTAATGGAGTTTTACTGTGAACACACAGTGAATGAAATGTGGATTTAAAAACTTTACCATCTTGGTGTATTGAATGTGCAGCTGTTCAGACATACGCACTGGAGACTTATTATCATTGCACATGATAATAAGTCTCCAGTGATATTTGGCCCTCCACTGAGTTTCATTATTCGTTAGAGAACCCAACCGTCAGAAGCGCAGCAATATGATCGATTGAGTAAAATTCTATAATAAATAGTCTGGTAGTGCAATTTTTTTTATTCATACAAGACTGTCCTTCTAGAGCGACATACGGATCTGTCGACTGTTATAATGAGGTCCGGGGGAGAGGAATTGATATGCAAAAAGTAACAGTGAATAAAACAGCATACAGGGGCTGGAATCATTGCATACGGATTACAAACGGAATAGTCGACCTTGTTATTACAGCAGACGTCGGTCCCCGTGTTATTCGTTACGGTTTAACTGGGAAGGAAAATGAATTTTGCGAAGTCGAATCAACACTGGGCCTTACAGGAGGAGACGAGTGGAGAATTTACGGCGGGCACCGTCTCTGGCACAGTCCGGAGGACCGAATCAGGACGTATGAACCTGATAACTTTCCTGTGGAGTGGAAGAAGATTGAGAACGGAATCCATACGCTTCAGGCAACTGAACCAAATACAGGGATCAGTAAAGAGATGGAGATAACGCTCGCTTCCGGCAGTACCGAGGTATCAATACTGCACCGTTTAACAAACAAAGGAAAGTCCCCTGTTGAATTATCGGTATGGAGCATTTCTGCAATGGCGCCTGGGGGCAAAGAAGTTATACCGCAAACGATAAAAGACACAGGTCTGCTGCCAAACCGAGTGATGTCCTTATGGCCGTATTCAAGTCTCAATGACAGCCGGGTCTATTTTGGCGGCAAATACATAATCTTGCGGCAAGACAGTCAAATAGATCGGCCCTTCAAAATAGGCACTTCAAATGAACATGGATGGGCGGCATATTTCAATAACAACCACCTGTTTATGAAACACTACCGACATATACCGAATGCCAGATATCCTGATTTTGGAGTGTCTTACGAAACCTACTCAAACAACTTCATGCTGGAAATGGAAACCCTATCTCCGCTGACCTTGCTGGAGCCTTCTGCGATGGTCCAGCATATAGAAACCTGGAAGCTTTTTGACGATATACCCTCCCCGGGTAATGATGAAACTGAAATCGAAGGCATTTTAGCCGATATGACTAAGAATATTATGTAGGCCCAAGCAAGAAATTATTTACCCCCGATTATTGATGAATTAAGTGGGTTAAACATTAAATTGTGATTTAATCTTTAAATATCAATAGCCTGAAAAAGCCTGCCGCTGACTGTTATGATCCATTACAGTTGCAATGTTTTCATGCTTCAGTTTTAACACTTACCTGCCGAATATATACTTGCAAAGATAACATTTTTGCGGATTGCGATTGAAATCACATTTATGTCTTATATTATCTGATATAAAAACATGACTGGAGTAAATTATAAGCCGTGGCGGCCAAAATAGGACAACTACTTCTCAATAACAATATTATCACTGAAGCCCAGTTAAACAAGGCCCTAGAATTACAGAAAAAAGAGGGCGGACGGGTAGGATCCAATCTTATCAAGCTGGGGTACATTTCAGACGAATCTTTAGTGGAATTTCTCAGCAAACAATACGGGGTTCCTTCCGTCTCCCTTTCCACCATGGACATAGAGCCCTCAATAATCAAATTTATTCCGTATGAAGTCGCAAACAAGTATCAGATCTTCCCTATTTCGAAAAACGGCGCCTCTCTGAAACTGGCAATGACGGATCCATCCAATGTCTTCGCGATTGATGATGTGAAGTTTATGACGGGATATGACGTGCAGCCGATGGTCGCTTCGGAATCCGCCATTAAAGAGGCCATTGCCAAATTTTATGAACAGTCCGACCTGCAGGGAGCCATCAAGGGCATAGACCTTGACAATGAAAATCTTGATCTCATCCAGGACAAAGATGACGATGCAGATTTGAACGAGCTTAAGAACGCCGGCGACGAGGCCCCTGTTGTAAAACTGGTCAACCTGATACTCAGTGAGGCCATCGTAAGAGGGGCGAGCGATATTCATCTGGAGCCCTATGAAAAGACATTCAGGATACGCTACAGAATTGACGGAGTGCTTCATGATATAATGCAGCCCCCTGTCAGACTGAAAGCCGCCCTTGCATCGCGTTTAAAGATCATGTCGGAGCTCGACATCGCCGAGAGGCGGCTTCCCCAGGACGGAAGGATCAAATTGAAGGTCAGGGACCGGGCGGTAGATCTTCGTGTATCTACACTGCCTACGCTCTTTGGTGAAAAGATCGTCATGAGAATACTTGATAAAAGCAATCTCAATCTCGACCTGACAAAACTCGGTTTTGAAGAAACCGCATTGAAAGACTTTGATGAGGCGATACATTCACCGTTCGGCATGGTGCTTGTAACAGGGCCTACCGGAAGCGGAAAAACAACGACACTCTATTCCGCAATGAGCACGATCAACAAGGTTGACGTAAATATCATGACCGCTGAAGACCCCGTGGAATATAATCTTCTGGGCATAAACCAGGTATATGTCAGGGAAGACATAGGGCTGACGTTTGCCGCTGCCCTGCGGTCCTTTCTGAGGCAGGACCCGGACATCGTAATGGTCGGGGAAATCAGAGACTTTGAGACA
>JBFLYJ010000379.1:0-3636 GCA_040756635.1 Nitrospirota bacterium | reverse complement strand
ACAAAAGACATCAGGGGCGGATGACTGGGTACTCATTATTGCCGGCTGGCAGCAGGAAGGTTACGATAAAAAACTGACCGGTTTGGTTGACACCCTAAACTTGAAAAATAAGGTCTTCATCGTAGGTCCACAATACGGTGAGTCAAAACTGGCGCTCTATCAGAGTTCCGACGCTTTTATATTACCGTCTTTCAGCGAAGGCCTGCCGACAGTCATACTCGAATCGTGGTCATTCAGCCTGCCGGTCTTAATGACACCGCAATGCAACCTCCCCGAGGGGTTCAACACGAAAGCTGCAATAAGAATCCTGCCGACAGAGGAAGGAATATCAACGGGGCTGGAGCAGCTGTTCACATTATCGGATCATGAGCTGCATACCATGGGAGCCAAGGGAAGAAGTCTCGTTCAGGAAAAGTTCAATTGGAGAAGGATCGGCAGAAATATGAGGTCCACATATCAGTGGATTATTTCTGGCGGAAGCCCGCCTGATGATGTTTTAATCTATTCAGCCGGGCAGGACGTTGACTTGACGTCAGAGCAATAGAAAGGACAGTCGATTATGGATGAAAGAGAAATTCAGCAGAAATATTATTCCGAAACGGCTGAAACATATAACCTGTGGCATGTGAATGAGCACGATGAACATGCATTTGCGCTCTCGTTTCTTGCTTCTGTTGTTGATTTCCTGGGAATCAAAACAATTTTAGATGTTGGTGCAGGGACAGGACGAGCAGTGCTTTATATAAAACAAAAGCGGCCCGAGATATCAGTGATCGGAATTGAGCCTGTTAAGGACCTGAGATCAATTGGGCATAAAAGCGGATTGTCAGAACATGAATTGGTAGAGGGTGATGGCACAAAATTAAAATTTTGTGATAATGCATTTGATCTGGTAAGTGCTTTCGGTATCCTCCATCATATTAAACACCCTGAGGTTGTTGTTCGCGAAATGCTCAGGGTAGGGAAAAAAGCAATATTTATATCTGATTCAAATAACTTTGGTCAGGGTTCTTTCCTCTCTAGATCAATGAAGCAGTTTATAAATTTAATTGGTTTATGGAAGATGGCAGACCTGGTTAAAACACGCGGAAAAGGCTATATGCTGTCAGAAGGCGATGGATTATCGTATTCATATTCGGTCTTTAACAACTACAGGCAAATCAGGCATGGTTGCAAGAGGGTACATATTCTAAATACCATGGACGCCAATATCAATCCTTACCGGTCAGCTGCCCATGTCGCTCTTCTCGGAATAAAGGGAGAGTGAAGGGGGATATCATGGAGCGCCGCTGACAGCAAAATGATTAAAAGAATGAAACTTCTTTGTATAGTTCCAAGCTACTGGCCTGCCTTCCAGTACGGGGGTCCTGTAACTTCCGTGCACGGATTAAACAGGGCCCTGGTGAAAAAAGGGGTCGATCTGAAAGTTTATACAACCAACGCAGGTCTGGACAAAACATTACCCGTAAACAGGGAAGTCGACCTTGAAGGAGTCAAGGTAACGTATTTTGAGTTCTCGCGATATTTTGAGTTTTTAGGTGATACGGGATGGCAGTTTTCGCCCCGGATGACTGAGGCATTGAATAAAAATCTGGCCGCAAGTGATATTATTCATATTAATGGACTCTGGAACTATCCGATCGCCGCTGCCGCACACTTTTGCAGAAAATACAACAAGCCGTACATTATCACTCCTCATGGTATGCTTTTTGCTTATACCCTCTCAAAAAACTCATGGAAAAAACGGCCTTATTATACGTTCGTCACAAAAAGAGATATGAGAAATGCCGGGGCCATCCATTTTTATACAGACCATGAGAGGAGAAGCATTAACCAGGATATCGTTTCGGGAACCCGTTCATTCGTTGTTCCTGTGGGGGTGGAATCCTCGGAATTCGACGACATGTCATCAGTGGATGCATTGCGTGATCGCTATCCTCAGCTCAGGAACAAGACCGTAATCCTGTTTCTTGGTAGAATCAACTGGAAAAAAGGCCTCGACATATTGGTAAGGGCATTCAGCAGGATATTGAAAATTAAGAGGGACGTTCACTTGCTGCTTGTAGGTCCTGATGAGAACGAATATGAAAAACAGGTGAGAACGTGGCTTGAAGAAGAAAATATCATCGAGCATGCAACTTTTGCTGGCACATTGCGGGGAAAGGAAAAAGCAGAAGCGTTTGCCGGAAGCGACATCTTTGTGCTTCCGTCTTATTCCGAGGGCTTCAGCATGTCTGTTCTGGAGGCAATGTACTGCAGGCTTCCGGTCATCATAAGCGACCAGTGCAATTTCCCGGAAGTGGCTCAGTATGGAGCCGGCACGGTCATCACATGTGATCATAACCGGTTATGCAGTGCACTGGAACAGCTGATAGATGATGATAATCTGCGGAAAAAAATGGGAGAGAACGGTAGAAAACTCATCGAAGACAAATACTTGTGGGACAAGATTGCCGAACAAATGATCGATGCTTACGAAAACGTGATCAGGACATGGAAAAACAGGGAATAAACTATTTGGAATACGGATGGGAGGAACCAAAGACTCCTGCCCATGATTATCTGCTCCCAGACATTTGCAGACTTATGAAAAGCCTTAACCTTTATAAAGACGCGCAAATTCTCGATGCAGGGTGCGGTGGTGGTTACATTATGAATGAGTTATATAAAATGGGATTTGAGAATGTGTGGGGTTTTGACGCATCCGAGACAGGGATAGCGCTGGCCCAGTCCAGCTATGCGGTCCTCAAGGATAGAATAGCAGTTCATAATGTCTATGATGCTGTAATGCCGTCCCATTTTCCCCCTGGCGGCTATGACCTCGTCCTGTCGATAGAAGTGATTGAACATATGTACAGTCCTCGGGACTACCTGAAAAATGCAAGATATTGGCTGAAAGACAGCGGGCATCTCATTTTGTCCACACCTTACAACGGATACCTGAAGAATCTCGTGATCTCCCTGTTGAATAAATACGATCAACATCACAACCCCTTATGGGACGGCGGACATATCAAGTTTTTCTCCGTAAACAGCCTATACCTCCTCCTGGAAGAGATCGGATTTAAGCCCATCAGGTTCCAAGGATCGGGGAGGCTTCCATTTGTGTGGAAATCGATGCTCGTGGCGTCTGAAAAGAAATGAATACTCTGCCCCTCTCAATAATTATTCTCACTTATAATGAGGCTCGGAATATCCGGCGCTGTCTCGAAAGTGTAAAGAACCTGTCTAACCATATTTTTATTGTTGATTCATATTCAACGGACGGTACCCTGGATGTAGCCAGGGAATACACTGACAGGATCTACCAGCATCGGTTTGAAAACCAGGCCATGCAGTTCAACTGGGCCATTGACAACCTGCCGCTGGAGACGGAATGGATAATGCGCCTTGATGCCGATGAGAGACTGACACCGGAGCTGGGAAGTGAGTTGACATCAATACTTGATACCGTCGCTGATCAGGTCAACGGGCTCTATATAAAAAGACGTGTCTATTTCATGGGGCGGTGGATAAGGCATGGAGGATATTATCCAGTATGGCTGTTACGGGTTTTCAGAAAAGGCCATGCACGGTGTGAAATAAAGGACATGGACGAGCATATCGCGGTCACTCAGGGACGGACCATTATGCTCA
>JBFLYJ010000378.1:0-3649 GCA_040756635.1 Nitrospirota bacterium | reverse complement strand
TATCGACATTAAGACCTGCCAAAGCGGCAAGGAGGTGTTCGACCGTACCGATCCTGACCCCTTCCGACGACAGAGTAGTGGCAAATGTTGTATCGGAAACAGTGCTTATACTTGCCTTTATCCTGGTATTTCCCTTGTCGGTACGGATAAAAACTATTCCCGTATTGCTCGGCGCCGGCCTTAGCTTCATTGTGATATTCCTGCCGGAATGAAGGCCCTGCCCGCTTATAACTATCTCATTTTTTAAAGTATTTTGAAGTCGCATAACTGTCGTATATAAGCAAATTGAATACCAGCCCGAGTATGCTTTTAATTCAAGAGGATTGATAATGCGGATGTATCATTAATACCTCTACTGTGTCTCTAATCTGCACAGATCAGACTTCTCCCCCGACAACCATCTCAGGAATTCGTACAGTCGGCATGGCATCTGAGACCGGGACCCCCTGGGCGTCCTTTCCGCACGTACCTATGGCAAATCCGATGTCGTTACCGACCATGTCTATGGATTTCAATACTTCCGGCCCGTTACCGATAAGCGTGGCGCCCCTGACGGGTTCTCCCACATTTCCTTTTTCTATCAAATACCCCTCAGAGACCTCAAAAACGAATTCCCCTGTCACGGTGTTGACCTGCCCTCCCCCCATTTTTCTTACAAATAAGCCCCTGTCGATCGATTTGATTATCCTCTCCGGGTCATCTTCTCCTGATGCAATGAATGTATTGGTCATCCTGGGAATGGGCCTGTCCTTGTAGGACTGTCTCCTGCCGTTTCCTGTAGAAGATACCCCCTCTTTCATGGCAGTCAGCCTGTCATACATATATCCCTTTAAGACCCCCTTGTCCACAAGAACAGTCCTCTGGGCATTGACGCCTTCGTCATCAAACCTGAATGAACCCCGCTTGTTCCTGAGAGTAGCGTCATCAATGATCGTAACTACCGGAGAGGCTATCTGTTCCCCGACCTTTCCCTTATAAACCGAAAGTCCCTGCTGCACCAGGTCGGCTTCCAGACCATGTCCTACAGCTTCATGGATCATCGTGCCCCCTGCTGCCGCCGAAATAATCACCGGCATTCTGCCCCCGGGCGCTTTCCTCGCACTCAGCAGGGCGACTGCCTTGTGGGAGGCATTAAGGACGATCTCTTCAAACGGCTCTTCATCGAAAAGCTCGAAACCGGCCAGTCCGCCTACAGCTTCATACGCCGTCTGCAATATGTCGCCCTCTGCGGCGATGACCTGTATAAGGGCCAGTGTATAAATACGTTCGTCTTCAGCGATGGTCCCGTCCGAAGAAGCCACACAGACACTCTTTACAGAGTCCCTGTACACAATAGTCACCTGTTTTATTTTGGAGCTTACGCCCCGTGCGGCCCTGTTTGATCTTTCCAGGAATGAAATTTTTTCTTTTGTTGAAATGTCCTCCGGACAATATTTTATCTTGTAATCTACCGTCGGTCTCAGTTTTCGCAGATCGTAAGTCCGTCCGTTCCCTTGCCCCCCCTTAACAGCCCGGCTGACGGTACCGGCAATATCGAACAAAGACTTTTCAGAAAAATCATTGCTGTAAGCGTAGTATGTCTTATCTTCAAAAATCACTCTCACCCCTACGCCGCAATCTGTTCCGGACGTAAGTTTTTCTATCCTGTCATCTTCGAGCTGAATAAACAGAGGACGTTCCTGTTCAATATAAACGTCCGCGTAGTCTCCCCCATTGACAAGGGACTTGCTCAGAATTTCAGCCAGAAGCTCATTTGGAATTCTATTCATTTTCTACCTCTTGACCCACCGGTTCCTTTCAATTAATATTATTTGGTCAGTTAATTGCCGTTAGTTATGATATTTTGTTCTATTAAACACAACAGGAGGTGGTCATGTCAAAGGTAGGAGTAATCGGCGGAAGCGGTTTGTATGAAATAGAAGGTCTCGTTTTAAACAAAAAAAAGTCCGTTACTACACCATATGGCAAACCATCCGGTCAATATATCCTGGGGACCATCGGGAAGACCGAGGTAGTATTTCTTCCCCGACACGGCAGCCATCACAATATACCTCCGCATATGATCAATTACAGGGCCAATATATGGGGGTTTAAGAAGCTGGGAGTTGACCGAATAATCTCGATCAGCGCGGTAGGCGGTATCAAGAAAGGACTAAGACCCGGAGACATCGTTATACTGGACCAGGTCCTGGACATGACCAGGAACAGAAAGTCCACTTTTTATGACGGTAAAGACGGCGTTGTGCATATAGACTTTACCGAACCCTTTTGCCCGGAACTCCGAAAGATACTTCAGAAGGCAGGGAAAAGTGTCAGCGTCCCTGTTAAAAACGGCGGAACTTATGTAGCTGTTGAAGGCCCGCGGCTTGAGACCGCTTCCGAGATAAGGAGCTTCGGAGTACTCGGCGGTGATGTTGTCGGAATGACGGGAATGCCTGAGGCCTCGCTCGCCAGAGAACTCGAAATCTGTTACTCGGGACTTTCGGTCGTCGCCAATTATGCCGCTGGTATAAGCAATAGAAAACTGACCGTAGCGGAAGTAATGGAAGCCATGAAGTCGACCATCACAAATATTAAGCGTTTGCTCAGTGAAACATTCCGGCTGATTCCTGATGAAAGACGTTGTCCGTGCTGTGAAGCGCTGAAGGAAGCCAGAATATAATATCAAATAACTCCCTGTACATTCATGATATAAAAACAGGTTTACTAAGAACTACATTATGAAAGCCACATTCCGGTCATAACGGCGAAAGCCGGTATCCGGTAAAGCTGCATATAAAGTCCTGGATTCCCCCGGCTAACGGCCTGCCGGGGCAGGCTTGTCAAGCCCGGAATGACGGCCATGAGGCTTTCTCAAGTTATGCCTTGGTAAGCTCATAAAGAGCGGTAATACTATTGCTACCTGCCTGCCTTCGGACAAATTTATTGACAGTGAACAGGCAATCGTATAATCTAATAAAAATGTTTGAAAATCCATTACTGAAATTCCGTCTGGCCAATTACCTGCTTTCCTTTTTTATATTGCTGGCTGTACTGCTGCTGGTCAGGAATATAGTCAATATTTCTTTCTCGAAAAAAGAGGCAACTCCCGCAGTCCCGAAGCAAAGCATTTCACCTGATAAAAACAATCAGGATATCATGGAATATTCTGCGATACTGGAGAAAAATCCCTTTGGCCGTCCCATGAAGCTTTACCCAATCGGCGTGACACAGGAAGCAGAGAAGTCTATTGGTCCATTGTCTAATCTGGTCCTGATCGGGACAGTCGCAGGGCCGGAGAGCGTCAGCTTTGCAATATTTGAAGACAAGTCCCAGCCCAATGTGCAGGAACTGTTTACTTACAATGATAAAGTCTTTAATTACGGGACATTGACGAGAATTAGCATGAATTCAGTTGATATACTTCAGGACGCACAGGTTTATACTATTACATTTCCCGCTGATGATGCACCTGCTGAGACAGAAACCCGCACGGAAAGCAGGCAGACGGAGATGCCCCAGACCTCATTCGCCAAAAAGGTCGGGGAGCAGGAATATATCCTCGACAGCCGACGGGTCCAGCAGTCGCTCGAAAATCCGGAGCAGATACTTACGGACGCGCGTCTGCTGCCCAACTTTGTTGACGGCAGGCAGGCCGGATTCAAGATCA
>JBFLYJ010000377.1:0-3657 GCA_040756635.1 Nitrospirota bacterium | reverse complement strand
CAAAACTTCAGGAAATAATCAGCAGGGGAAATGACGTGTCCCGGGATACCGTAAGGGAGCTTCTGGAGCTGCCGGGGTACGGGAACATAGTGGATTATTACAATGGACTGCCTGAAAGTATATACGGTGCGGTGGAGGAAGATATGTTCAGACACCACTGCAAACTTGTCCTGCTCTTTCACGCGATGAATGTCCCGGGGCTTTCCAATATTCATGAAGAGACGCTCAGGGAAATCAACCGCAATATAGCATGGCTGATCAGTCATGAAGACGCGGAGCATGTTCAGCGCCTCATCGAAACCACGCTGAACATTCTTAAACAGAGCGTCGACAAGTTTCCAGACACCGTGCTCAAATCAGTATTGAACATGGGAATGGGAGTATATAAAACGGATGAAAGCGACCTCGTTCATTTCTTCAACCAGCGCGTCGGCGGACTCGGTTTTCAGACCCCTGATTTCAAGGGGGTCTCGGACGACTGGCAGATACAGAGCAATACCGCCCATATCCAGAATATCCGGACATGGATGGAATTGATACGGCTGAATCCTAAATGGTCAAAGAAGCTGCTCTCTTCTCTTATTATCAACCTTTCGCTCAGCGGCGTAATTATCAAGGACACGGACCTGTTCCCTAGGGACATAACCGGGTTTCTCAACAGCGACATCCGGCCTGTTTATAATCTCGCAAAACAGCTTATGAGACTCTTCCCTGCGTATTTCAATGAAATAGGTGCCGAGGGGCAGTTACGGGACATCTCGACGAATATCGATGAGATTTGTCTGAGAAAGGACGTGCTGGTTCACTTTCTGAGAAAACAGAGCCATGTGGAGAGTTCAAATAAGATAATATCCCTTATTGAGGCCACACTCGAATTCTGGAGGACAAGATCAAAAAGCATACTCGAACCGTATGTCCCGCCCAACATCTATGACCAGATCCGGAGTGAAGGCCCCTATATCGACGGTGTCCATGATGTACTGAGTTATATATTCAGTACAGCGGGACTCAAGAAGACATCAGATTTATTATCTGTCAACGATAACGGTTTGGCGGAAATTACCGCGCATTTCTCAGGGGAAAACAGGCCGGATGTCGAGAGGGTGACGCTGGCCGTGACTTTCTATAAACTGTTGAACCAGAAGTATTGCGTTAGCGACGGTGAAATCGGGGACTATATAGCGCAGGTGAAATCCACTGTCCCAATGGATTTCGGGGAATTGAAGGACGCGCTCGCTGTCGATGACACATTCGAAAAAATATCCGGTCTGCTTAAGGCGCTCGAGAAACTAAAGGACATAATATTGTCCTCCGAGCAGTTCGAGATCCGGGAGGACATATACAGAAAGCGGCATATTGCGGTGGACATCCCCTCCATGTACGGGAGTTACCATGAGGTCAAATTTGACGCACTCGGACTGACTTTCAGGCTGGAATCGATCGTTAATACCCTGTTTGAAAAACTGGTGGATGAATTCGATCTTGACTTTATCACCCATCATACTTTTTACCAGATACATGAATACCTCATGCTGTTTAATAAGGCGCTGAAAATAGACGGTATCCCTGCCAGGGAGTTTGAGATCCAGCTTGAGCTGTTTAACAAGTCACTGAATGTAAAACTCTTTACCTATTCTCAATACCTCGACATCTTTCAGGGCTTTACGCAGGTGGTCCGTAATATAGTCAGCGACTATTTCAACAACGTTCATCAGGAAAACCTTCTTGAAATATCAGCTTATCTCGCTGAGGAAAAGCTGCTTCCGAAATATCATCGTGAATCTGAAAGCAGGAAAGAGCTGTTCAACAAGGTGTCAGAGATTTTTCTGAGAGACACTATCGCATTATCGCTTGGAATCCAGAAACTTGACCTCTTTCTGACCCGCATATCAAACACTCTGCATGAGCAGGCTGAAAGACTGCATATAGACAAGCATTATCTGCTCCTCACATATGACCCCAGGAACATCGTGACGTCTGTTTATGAACCGGACGAGAGGCTTCTCGATATCGTCCACCTTGGGAACAAGGGACTCAACATGGTTAAGATGAAACAGCTGGGACTGCCTGTACCCCCCGGTTTCATCGTGACTACCGAGGTCTTCAGATGCAGGAAACTTATCGCGAGTTACCATCCTGCGAACGTGAATTTCAGAAAGCAGGTTGACCGTATGGTCCAATACCTGGAGAAATTAACCGGCAGGACATTCGGCTCTCCGGACAATCCGCTGCTCGTCTCCGTAAGAAGCGGGGCGGCCATTTCACAGCCGGGCATGATGGATTCATATCTGAATGTCGGTATGAATGAGGGCATTGTCGAGGGGATAGCCGGAAGGACCGGACAGGCCTGGTTTGCGTGGGACTGCTATCGCAGATTTCTGCAGTCTTACGGCATGTCCTTCGGACTTGTGAGGGACAATTTCGACGCCATTATAGATGAATATAAGAAGAAATACGGCGTGTCCTTTAAAAAAGACCTGACACCGGTGCAGATGAAGGACGTTGCGATGGCTTACAAGGATTATATCTTGTCCAAAGGTCTCGACCTGAAAGAGTCCCCAAGGGAGCAGCTGTATATCGCCATAAAGAAGGTACTTAATTCGTGGAATTCGTCGAAGGCGCATGCTTACAGAAAGATCATCGGGATATCTGATGACTGGGGTACCGCTGTTACCGTCCAGGTAATGGTCTTCGGAAACCTTTCACGTCAGTCGGGGTCCGGGGTCTTTTTTACGCACAGTCCCAGGTTCTCCCCTGATCTGCTGAGACCCTGGGGTGATTATTCAATAGGAAACCAGGGGGAGGACGTTGTTTCCGGTCTCGTGACGACCTATCCTATTTCAAATTATCAGGCGAAGATGGAAAACAGGCCGGCGGATTTCTCGCTCGAGACCAGGTTCCCGGATATTTATCTGGCGCTGAGGGACATCGCCAAGAAAATGATATATGAGAACCAGTGGTCTCCCCAGGACATAGAATTCACTTTTGAAGGACCGGATAAGAAAGATCTTTATATCCTCCAGACAAGGGACATGGAAATGAGGGAAAGAAGACTCTGTCCGTCCTTTGCCGACACAGCAGAGATGTCGCGGAAATATCTTGGACACGGAATAGGCGTAAGCGGAGGTGCGCTCTCCGGCAGGGCGGTATTCAGTCTGAACGATATACTGAGATGGAAAGATGCAGAGCCCGATACTTCCCTCATCTTGATTCGCAGCGACACCGTACCCGACGATATAAAGGAGATATCAGCGGCCGAGGGACTTCTGACGTCGCGCGGGGGCGCCACATCACACGCGGCTATCGTGGCCAACAGACTGCAGAAGACATGTGTCGTGGGATGTAAGGATCTTGTGTGTATGGAAAAGGAAAATAAATTCATACTCAACGGAAAGGTCGTGAATACTGGTGAATTCATAAGCATAGACGGTTCGAACGGTTCCATATACTTGGGAAAACTGACAGTAAACAGTGTTTGTAAGTAATAAGATCAAATACCGGACAGGCGGCTTTGCAAAGAGTATTTATGTCATGGGCGCGTGTCCCGCATTATTTAAAAAACGATCACAAATACGACAAGGGGGATGAACATGAAACTCGGGATCAACGGCCTCGGTAGAATAGGAAAACTGACGCTATGGCATCATGTTGCGGGAA
>JBFLYJ010000376.1:0-3695 GCA_040756635.1 Nitrospirota bacterium | reverse complement strand
CGCACCCTACTGATATATATCCGGGATTATCCATTCCCAAAGACATGCCTCTGATAGGGGGCAAACTTACATGTGTCACATGCCATTTTGTTCATCCTGAAGAGGGCAAATACTTAGTCGAAAAGAATTACTTATTGAGGAGACAGGCCAGGGGCGTCTTCTTTTGCAATGTCTGTCATAAACTGGACAAAAAAGGGCATATCGTATTTGAAAATGTTCACAGGGGGTCCTATAAGGTGACGGACAACTCGACTCGCATTGACAGGACGTCGCTGGGCTGCATCGAATGCCATGACTCTTATATCAAGGGACCTGTAAATGCCCTTGGCGCAGGCACATGGAACCATTTCAATAAAGCATATAATCATCCCATCGGGGCTTCGTACGAAGATATCAGCGCCAGGGAGGACCGCAAATACAGGCCGGCAAGCATGATAAACAAAGAGATGAAATTATTTGACGGCAAGATAGGCTGCGGTACATGTCATAACATTTATTCCAAAGAGAATTACATGCTTGTTATAAGTAACAGACGCAGCAGCCTGTGCCTTGAATGTCACATCAAGTAAGGAGGATGATTATGAAATTCAGGAGACGAAAATATATTAACGATACAAAGCTCCAGTTGAAGTTTGTAAGTACGTTTGTAATCGTCTGTCTCCTTTGTGGTATTTTGACAAGCGCTGTCTTCAATTACCTTGCCTTGAAAAAATTGGAAAGTCTTATGTGGAGCACTCACATAAATATAGAATCAACGGACGAATTGCTCACGCATCTTTTTATGAATGTCAATATTATTAATTTTATCTCCGTCGCCGCTCTTTTAATAATTGCCGGTTTCTGGCGGATAAGAAAGATCACCGGGCCTCTTTACAGGATGCGGGAAGATATCGGGAAGGTTGCTGAAGGCGACCTTCCCGCGAACATAGCCCTCAGGCAAAAAGATGAGCTTAAAGATATCGCATATGAACTTAACAATATGATTAAGAGCATCAGAGACAGGTTTGCAGCCATTAATAAAAAGTACGAGGACATTTCAGAATCCATTGGAGGTTTGAAAAGAAAACCTGTTGAAAAAGAGACATCAATAAAGGCCCACGAGTTAATTCTGGAAAAGATTGGGGAGCTTGAATCGGAGATGAAAGGATTTAAGCTTTAAGAATAAACGCGATTCTCAAGAGATGAAATTATGCGTCGTCATCCCTCAGCGCCATACTTCTCCAGTTTTCTGTAAAGCGTTGTCAATCCGATTCCTAATGCGTTGGCAGCTTCCGCCTTATTGCCGCCATGTTTAGCAAGAGCGGAAAGTATGGCTTTTTTTTCCAGTTCGAAAAGGTTTTCCGGAGATTTGCCCGGATCTCCGGCCAGATGCTTTAAGGTGAGATACGGGGTCAGGCTTTCGACGGTTATCCGGTCCCCGATGCTCATGACAACAGCGCTTTCAATGCAATTCTTTAATTCCCTGATATTACCGGGCCAGTTATAGGATTTGATTATTTTCATGGCGTCAGGATCAATGCCTGTTATCTGCTTGTGATGGGTCTCCGTAAATTTTTCAAGAAGATAATCGACAAGTAAAGGGATATCTTCTTGTCTCTCCCGCAAAGGCGGCACTTCAATAGTCACTACCTTTAATCTGTAGAAAAGGTCATCCCTGAACTTGTTTTCCGAGACAAGTTTTTCAAGGTCTTTATTGGTTGCGGAAATGATCCTCACGTCGACCTTGATGGTCTTTGTGCCGCCGACCCTTTCGAATTCCGACTCCTGTAAAAACCTCAGGAGCTTTACCTGTGTAGCTTGCGGCAGATCGCCGATTTCATCAAGAAAAAGAGTGCCTCCATCCGCAAGTTCGAACCTGCCTTTTTTCATATATAATGCGCCTGTGAAGGCGCCTTTTTCGTGTCCGAAAAGTTCACTCTCCAGTACGCCTTCAGCCAGCGCCGAACAATTTACTTTTATAAACGGCCCGTCCGCAACCAGGCTGTTATAATGGATCACATTGGCTACAAGCTCTTTGCCGGTCCCGCTTTCGCCCAGGATCAGGACGGTCGTGTTTGTAGATGCCACGCGTCCGATCAAATCCATTATTTCTTTGATCTTGTCAGAATTTCCAATAATGTCGACGGCATCATACTTTTCCCTTATCCGCTGCTTGAGCATTATATTTTCCGCCCTTAATTTTTTATTATCAATCGCATTTTTTATTGTTATCTCCAGTTTGTCCAAATCGAGCGGTTTAGTCAGATAATCATATGCGCCCCTCCGCATCGCTTCAACTGCAGACTCTATAGTTGAATACCCGGTCATAAAGATAGTGACGATGTCCCTATTGTTGTCCTGTATTTTTTTCAACAATTCTAAGCCGTCCATTCCGGGCATCTTCAGGTCGCTCAGGACGATCTCGATATCACTGTTTTCTTTAATATTCCTGACCGCATCATGGCCATTGGATGCAGTGTACGTCACATAATCATTAGACAAATATTCCGCCAGCTCTTCGCGGATTGTCTTGTCATCATCGACTATCAGAACAGACGATTTCATAATTAAAGCTGCCCTCTTTCCATAGGAAGGATTATTTCAAAGGTCGTGCCCTTCCCGGTTTCACTTGTGCAGCTTATTTTGCCCCCATGGCTTTCTATGATCTTCTGAACGATGGAAAGCCCCAGTCCCAGGCCGCCCTCTTTGGTGCTGAAAAAAGATGTAAATATTTTACCGAGATTGTTTTCCGATATCCCTTCTCCGGTGTCGGCAACGTGGATAAAGACTTTCTCATCAGTAACAGCGGTTTTTATCTCCAGCGTCCCGCCGTTCCGCATGGCCTGTACGGCGTTCTGGGAAAGGTTCATCAGTACTTCTTTCAGCTGCCTTGCGTCAAAATTGAACATCGGCACATCCTCCTGCAGGGACAATTCAATTGCTACGCCGGAACTCTTTGCGTTTTCAGAAATCAGGTCAGCCACTTCTTTAATGACCTGGGTCAAATCATTTTCAAAGAACTGGGGCTCCGGGAATTTTGCAAACTTAACAAACTCCTCGAGGATATTATTGATCCTGTTGATTTCATATTTCGTATAAGAAGCCCATTTATAAACTTCAGGATCAGCCCCGGCCTGACCCGAAAGTTTTTTCAGGACCTTTTGAGCAGCTACCGCCAGCACATTCAAGGGGTTTTTTACCTCGTGACTTACTCCGGCCGCCACCTCATTGAACCTCCTCAAGAGACGGTCGTTCTGCTGGAGTTTTTCAGCCATTTTGTTGAATGACTGATAGAGCCGTCCTATTTCAGTCTGGGAATCCGTACTGACCCGTTTATCGAGGGCCCCTCCTGCA
Organism: Nitrospirota bacterium; assembly: GCA_040756635.1. Taxonomy (GTDB): domain Bacteria; phylum Nitrospirota; class Thermodesulfovibrionia; order UBA6902; family UBA6902; genus UBA6902. Next base: position 362 of record JBFLYJ010000376.1, on the reverse strand, counting down.
AATTCCAGCGTGGCGCTGTCGAGAATTTTAATCGGATCGACGACGTTTCTTTTCAGAAGTTTATGTCCGATAAAAATAGCAATGCCGCCTATCAACAAGAACACAGCATAATAAATCGCGATTATCCACATGCTTGACAATGACTCGGCTTGCCAATGTCTTATCTTGTCAAAATGGACCTCGTTTATCTTCAACGCCGCTGCTTCAAGGTCATATGCAAAAGTCTCAAATCCCATCAGCTCTTCCCTGTCAAGATCCCCTGTCTTTGAGTACGTTTCAAAAAATTGAGTAAGCGCGCTGAGCTGCCGGATGTCTTCAAGAATGTTGTTTAATAGCTCTATCTCCAGGTTTCTTTCTTCATA
>JBFLYJ010000375.1:0-3699 GCA_040756635.1 Nitrospirota bacterium | reverse complement strand
CTGAAAGCTGATATTAATGACTGCAGTTCTGCTGAAAGAATGTTCATTTCCCTTGTAGTCCCGTAATATTTCTCGGCTATACCTGCAGTCCTCTGGTTTTCATCTGATATTTGCTGAAGGTTTGATGAGACGTCTTCCCCGGTCGAACTTTGCTGTTTGGCGGACTCGGCGATCTGCTGGACCATGTCCATAACATTTTGGACCGACATCATTATATGTTTTAAGGACTCGTCGGCCTGATTTGCGAGGTTGACGCCTTCTTCAACTTCTTTGGTTGCGGACTGCATGGATTCAACCGCATTTCTTGTCTCTTCCTGTATATTTTTAATCATGTCCCCTATCTCTTTAGTGGCCGAAGTCGTTCTCTCGGCCAATTTTCGTACCTCGTCTGCCACTACTGCAAAACCTCTTCCCTGTTCACCGGCACGCGCCGCCTCGATGGCCGCGTTTAATGCCAGCAGGTTTGTCTGGTTTGCTATATCATTGATCACCTTGATAATTTCACCTATCTGCTCGGACCTCTCACCCAGTACAGAGATCGTGCTTGCTGATCTGTTGACTGAATGAGATATCTTATTCATGCCGTTTATCGTTTCCGCAACGACAGATCCCCCCCTGGCTGCCAGTTCTGCCGCTTCCGCAGCGGATTTGGCGGCATTCGATGAGTTTCTTGTAACGTCGTATACCACGATACTCATCATCTCGACGGCAGTAGCGACCCTGCTTGTATTTTCGACTTGCGCCTTTGTGTCGTTGCTTATCGTCTCAGAGGAAGATAAGAGACTGTTTGAAAAAGAAGATAACTTGTTTATGGTTTCCGAGATTTTTAATACTATTCTTGAAAAGTTGAGTTTGACATTATTCAGTGAGTCGCCGAATTTTACGAGTTCATCATTTGACTTTACCTGCAAATCGACCGCGGTTAGATCTCCCCGTGAAATTGCCTGTGCGACATCAACTATCTTATCTACCGAACTGCCGTAATCTCTGTGTGTCAGGTATACGGCGGCGATGACCGAGATGACCGTCAATATGGTCGTTAACAAAATGAAGTATCTTGATCCAAGCGAGGAATTTCTGATCTCCAGTATGTTTTCCATCAGCAAATCGCGCTTGTCGTGGTAAAAATCAACGATTGTGTCTTCTGTTTTATGTATGATCTCCAGTAATTCACCGCTTGCCTCTCTTATGTCCTGGGAAGTAGCGAGGGTAGATAAAGGACGCGACTTACGGAAATACTCTTTGAATTGGACTTCGATATCATTGATTTTTTTATCGTCTGAAATGTTTTTTAAATTTATCAGGTTTTTTTCGATTCTGTCCCGCTCTTCAAGAAGTTTTTGCATTTTTACCGGAGAGGCTTCCTCAATAGCCTCTCTGGAGTGTTCGAGGTAAACCATAAGTACATGCGCCTCTGATACTTCCGGGTAGTCTTCCGTAAGTCGCAGGACATTAGAATTGTAAAAAAACGTGCCGACGGTAATCAGCGCGATCAGAATAGAGAATGGGATTATCCCTATCAATATTTTTTTTCTTATGCTGTTCGCAACATTGTTAAAGAAAACACTTCCTGGTTTCATATGGTCGCCCCTCACTGTGTAAATATATTTTTATTACTGGCAGCTTTATAGTCACTTCCCTGCACCCATAAGATTTCTCGACATGCCGGTCACATCAAGAATGAAAACAACTTTTCCGTCTCCTGTAATCGTGGCCCCGAGAACATTCGAGGCCGCTGTGTCTATCCCGTCCAGGGACTTGATAACGACCTCTTCCTGACCGAGAAGCTTGTCGACTGCTATGCAGAACTTTTTATCCCCCATGGCAATGACTACCAGGTATTTATGACTTGACCCGTTTTCGTCATCCCCGTTGCCCCTGGAATCGATCAACTTGTTTAATTCGAACAAAGGACATATCCTGTCCCGAATGACTATTACATCCTGTCCGGTAACATTTTCAATGTCCTGTTTTGAGACCTTGAGAGTTTCTTCTATGGGTGAAAGCGGTATGGCGTATTTCGATCCCGAAACTTCAACCATCAATGCCTGAATGATTGCGAGCGTTAAGGGGATGCAGATTTTAAAAGTTGTGCCTGCGTCTTTTTCGGTCGACACCTCGACATAACCGTTCAGCAGGGATATATTGGTTTTCACTACATCCATTCCGACACCACGGCCGCTCAGTTCCGTCGCGACCTCCTTGGTTGAAAACCCCGGCATGAAGATTATTTCCGTCGCTGCCTCGTCCGACATCCTTTTTGCTTCTTCTTCTGTCAGAAGTCCCTTTTCCACCGCTTTCTTCTTGAGTTTCTCTACATCAAGCCCTTTGCCGTCATCTGAAATCTCAATGACGATCTGTGTCCCTTTTTGATATGTATTTATGATTACATTCCCTTTTGGCGGTTTACCTTTTGCGATCCGTTCTTCCGCGGATTCGAGACCGTGGTCGATGGAATTTCTCAGTATATGCGTCAACGGGTCTCCGATGTGCTCGATTACGGACTTGTCGACTTCAGTGCCCTCGCCGTAAATGGTCAACTCGACATCTTTGTTGACGGACGATGACATGTCCCTTACCAGCCGCGGGAATTTAGACAGGACTTTTTTTATCGGCTGCATCCGGATTTTCATAACGGCAAGCTGCATCTCGGACGTCACGCGGTCAAGAAATGATACAGTCTCCATGAGCGTTTCGGTCATGGAATCATTACTGTATTTGAGGTCGAAATAGTTGGAAATATTCAGCAGTCTGTTCCTTACGAGGACTACTTCGCCGGCGAGATCCATAACCTTGTCTATGCGCTCGATATCGACCCTCAGGTTCTGGGCGGATTCTTTCGGTTTCTGAGGAGAGCTTTTAGGTGCCTGTTCGACGGATTTAACTTTTTGCTCGTCGTGATCAACAGACTGTTTTGCATCATCCGTGTCATGTCTGGGACTTTCGGCGGCTGAAACCGCCGCCGCCTTTTCATCAGAAACGACTTTGACCGGCTCGCATATATTCGCGGCGGTGTCCGGAATCTTGACGGTCCGGACGGGAGCCTCGCTTGTCTGCGGGCTTGTCTCCAGGGCCGGGGTCTCAGTATATTCCGCTTCCTGCTCTGATTGCGGGGTACCGCCGGACATCGCAACTGCCTTATTCAGTGCGTCTCCCAGTTCCTTCACAAGTGGGACCACATCTTCTTCGATGCCGTCTTTATTTTTCAGGTGTGCAAGAAGCAGTCTGAGCATATCAATGGATTTAAGAATGACGTCCATCAGCTCTTTTGCAAGAGGGATTTCACCGTCCCTGAGCTTTTTCATGATATTTTCTGATGAATGTGCAACGTCGACTATCGGTTGAAAACCGAGGAAACCTGCCGCCCCCTTTATTGTGTGCATGGACCTGAATATATCGTTAAGCAGATCTTTGTCTTCACCTTTCTGCTCAAGTTCCACAAACAGGGGTTCTATACGTTCGAGGGATTCCTCGGCCTCTGTTATGAACTCTGATATTATTTCATCCATTTCATCATTCATGACTTGTCTCCACGCAATGCATTATTCGGCTACTTCTGCGCCTGCAGTTTCTCAATTATCTTGTCCATTTTATCTTTAAGAACTTCACCCGTAAAAGGTTTAACTATGTAATTATTGACACCTGCCTGTATGGCGGTAATGACTTTTTCTTTTTCAGCTTCGGCAGTGACCATGAGGA
>JBFLYJ010000374.1:0-3713 GCA_040756635.1 Nitrospirota bacterium | reverse complement strand
GGACACTGGGGATGACCCTGGTTCAGGCCCTTGTAAAACAGATACGGGGCGATATCCTGCTGAAAAGAGGAAAAGGAGCAGAGTTCCTTATCACGTTCAGGAAGCGATGACAAAAGAGTCCTGAGAGACCTCTCACAGCGCCGCCCGCCTTTTACTTTTGCTTACACCTCATTTTATTGCAATCGGCAGGGCATCTGATATAATTGGTCATTATCAGCATATTATTCCGCACGCGGCTTGATTTTATGCAATAAGGCACGGAGAGTCATAGTGTATGATCTTCACAAACAATTTATGTTCATGTCGTCAACAGTGTTTACTGCCGTTACCGTTTTCCGAAGGCCTCCGGCCTCCCCCTATTTTTATTGCAGATTCAAAAGGACTTGCCGGACCGGCACGGCTGTGCCTTATTTCGGGTCTTTCTCAGTCACTGTTTATTTTTTTAATAACCCTGGTATTTTCGTGATGGAGACCTAATGCCGGCAAGCAGCCGCATCATGATAGTTGAAGACGAAGGCATAACCGCACTGAAGATAAAAAACGTCCTCATTTCAATGGGACACACCGTCACTTCGATAGAAGTAAGCGGCAGGGCCGCAGCCGAACATGCGCTCAGGGACAGGCCAGACCTGATACTTATGGATGTAATGCTTGCCGGGGAGATGGACGGTATCGAGGCCTCAAGACAAATACACTCTGAAACCAATATACCGATAGTATTTATCACTGCCTATTCAGACATAAAGACACTCGACCAGATAAAAGAATCCGACCCCTTCGGCTACATCAACAAGCCTTTCAATGATGAGGAATTCCGCATGGCCGTCGATATCGCCCTGTATAAAGATGAGATGGAGCGGCAGCTGAAGCAGCAGAATGACCTTCTTGTTAACATCATCGATTCTTTGACCCATCCCTTTTATGTGATCAATGTAAGTGACTACGCGGTCATGTTTGCCAATGTTGCGGCAAAGCTGTCAGGGGCCTCCGGTGCGGCCCCGTGTTATGCCTTTGCCCACGGACTAAACGAGCCGTGCAGCGAACCTGACCACCCATGTATTATCACTAAGATCATGGAAGCTGGGGAAAGCGCCGTGCTGGAGCACATCCATAATGACAGGGAAGGAAATACCAGGATTGTCGAAGTCTACGGGTATCCCATATTTAACGACAGGGGGGATATTGCTCACGTCATAGAATATACAGTAGACATCACTGAACGGAAATTAATGAACAAAAAACTGGCTGATGCTGCCATCACCGATGATTTGACCGGACTTTTCAACAGGCGGGGGTTCTTCACACTCGCGCAGCAGCAGTGCAGACTGGCGGACCGCCAGAACATCAGAATGGCTCTCCTGTATATGGACCTCGACGGTTTCAAGAGCATAAATGACGAGCTCGGCCACAACATCGGTGACGAGGCCCTGATAGATACCGCGAACATCCTCAGAAACACGTTCCGCAAGTCCGATATCGTCGCCCGCATAGGCGGAGACGAGTTTGCCGTCCTTTTAACGGAGCCCGCGGAAACCACTGCTGAAGAAACGGTAGTTGCTCATTTAATCAACAGATTCGAAGCGCACAATAAACAGGGAGGCCGTCAATACGAATTATTGCTCAGCATCGGCATGGCGCATTATGATCCTGAACGTCCGAGTTCCATCGACCAGCTTTTAAACAGAGCTGATGAACGCATGTATGAAGATAAAAGACGTCATAAGCTTGAGGAAAAAGTCAGACCGATACTGAGAAAAATGGAGGACAGGCGCGTATATGAACGATTCAGGACCGGGGACGACTGCTGGGTGGAGCTGGACATATCTGGCAAAGTAAAATTGCTGGATATCAGTCTCACGGGGGCGCGTATCAGCACATTCCACCCTTTAAGCACCGACATCATATATAAAATAAAAATATCCTCCGATGACGGAGAGGAGATAACACTTGCCGGGGTATTGGTGTGGATCTCGGTTCAGGAACCGGCCCAGGGACGGGAAGGCGCCTTACTTTATTCGGGGGGACTTAAGTTCATTGAAATCAGCGACAGTCAGAAAATAGCGCTCGACAGGTTCGCCGGATCTTTCAAATTTCTTTAGCCTGTATCCTTCCACGCCCCATTGACTTATTCTCTTTTTCTGGGATAATTGAGTTGTCAATATTTTTTCATGTTTAAGGGAATAACGCATTATTATGGCGGGCCGGATATTTGAAACATCAAGTTACTATCTGAATATTTACGCTGTTCCGACCTTTGCTGTTTGTGTTCTGATACCCCTGTTGTTATCGATGGTCGTATTTCGTGAACGGATTACTTCCCTGAGCATGTCTTTTGTTGTGCTGGGTTTTTTTACCTGTGTCTGGTTCTTCTCGTTTTCATTCATGTACTGTTCAGTAAATCCTGATACAGCGTTATGGTGGGCCAGGGCCGCGTATCTGGGGGTCTCATTCATCCCTGCCGCCGTCTATCATTTTACCTTGTCTGTTTTACGCTCTCTACCGCAAAACAGAACATTCGTCCTCGCGGGCTGGGCGATATCCGTATTATTTTCGGCGGTCGCAGCCGGAACGGACATGATGATACCTGCTGTCAATAAATACTGGTGGGGGTTCTACCCCTTATACGGATGGCCCGGTTCCCTGTTTATCATTTTTTTTATGGTCATGATGCTATCGAGCCTGCGGTACTATCTGAATGAATACCGCAAAGACACTTCAGTCATGCAGAAGCTCAGGACGCGGTCTTTCTTCTGGGCATTTCTGACCGCCTTTGCCGGTTTTGTGGATTTCCTCCCTAAATACGGGGCAGGCGTATATCCATCAGGATATCTCCCCATTTTTATATTCATCATTTTGTCCGCCCGTTCAATCTGGCGTTACCATCTGGAGGACATAACACCCGCCTTTGCCGCGGAAAAGATCGTCGGGACAATCCGGGACGGACTGCTCGTGCTTGACCGCGGGAAAATAATCCGTATCGCAAACAGGGCGGCCGCCAAAATATTCAGCACAAGCCGGGAAAGATTAACGGGCAGACCCATCTCCGCCGTTATGGATACTAAATTGCTTTTCTCTCATTACAGCACCCTTATGAGCAGCGGGGCCGTCAATGATGTTGAAATTGACTACAAAGATCTTCATGGAGTGAACAAAGTCCTGAGCTATTCAATGTCGGTCATACGCGACCAGACCGGCGGTCCTCTGGCGATAGTATGCATTATAAGGGACGTAACAGGGCGCAAGCAGGCAGATGTCGAGCTAAAAAGCTACCGTGATCATCTTGAAGAACTGGTAAAGGAGCGGACCCGTGAACTCCGGAAAATCAATGAACAGCTTGAGCTGCAGATTGCAGAGCGCAGGGACATTGAAGAGGCGCTTAAGATAAGTGAAGAGAGATACCGGTTTCTGGTCGAAAACCAGAACGATTTGATAATCAGACTTAACGGCACCTTTCATATAACATTCATCAGCCCAAACTGCCGTCAGATCTTCAGTAAAAACGAGGCCGACTTCATGGGCAGGCATTTCATCCATATGTTCAACCCCGCTGAACATGACAGGCTGGAAAAGACCCTCAGTCTGTTCCTGCAAAAAAGTCCTTACGCCACGTATCATGAAAACGAGATTGAGACTTCCAACGGGAGGACCTGGTACGGCTGGTCCTCCCGGGCAATTCCCGACAAGAAGGGCAAGATCAGCGAAATTATAACCGT
>JBFLYJ010000373.1:0-3720 GCA_040756635.1 Nitrospirota bacterium | reverse complement strand
AACTTCATTTTTTTATATATCTTTATGATCTATAAATAAGTGTCCGGTTTAATTTAATTAGGGCAAGTCCGGACATACATGCTTAAAAATATTAATAAGGCAATATGATTTCAGAATTTACTCTGATGGATTTTCACCTTTATTCAACAAGCTGACGGCAGGCATGATACAGTATTTGAGCGGATTTTTTTACCGGGAGGTCAGACAGGACGTCTGAACAGGTAAAAGAATAGGTGTCCCGCAGGAAGCGGGAGGAGAGAGACGATATTTCACGCCCGCAAGACCTGCAATATCATGTATATTTTGCTCCAGAACAAGAGAGAACATGCTTCCGTACCAATACACATTAAATCATTATTGGCCGTAAGTTATTTATTTTTCTTATTGATCGATAATCCCACATTTTTTGTATGATTTTCCGATACCATATGTTATAATTTAAAACTTTTCTTCATAGTTATTTTTTTACAGTAATTTTTACTACCTAAAAAGGAGATATAAAGAATGATCATTATCGGCGAAAAAATAAGCGTCATCGCAAAAAAAGTCAGAGAAGCGATGAATGCACGCGACCCTAAACCCATCCAGGAGCTTGCCCTGGCCCAGTGGAAGGCCGGCGCCCATTTTATAGACGTAAACATAGGGCCTGCCGAGGAAAACGGTGAGGACCTGATGAAGTGGATGGTTGAGAGCATTCAACAGGTCGTACAGGCCCCCCTCTGCCTCGATACCACAAATACCTCGGCGCTTGAGGCAGGTCTGAAGGTCCATAATAACGCATGGGGAAGAGCGCTTATTAATTCGACATCAAACGAACCCGACAGGTTCGCCATGCTTGAGATGGCCGCAAAATACAACGCTTTATGCATCGCCCTTACCCTCGGTAAAGGCAGCCTTCCTGCCGATGCGGAGGAGAGATGCGGAATCGCCGCAGAAATCATGGGCAGGGCCGCTGAATACGGAGTACCGATGGAAGACCTCTATCTCGACCCGCTTATTCTCCAGGTCTGCACAATGCAGGACCAGACAAGACACGCGATCAAAGCTGTTAAGATGTTCCAGGAATTAAATGATCCACCGATGAAAACGGTTGTAGGACTGAGCAACGTATCAAACGGGGTACCAAAAGAGATGAGAAGCCTGATAGACAGGGTCTATCTTGAATTATTGATGTATGAAGGACTGACAGCCGCTATAGCGAATCCTCTGGACAAGGACCTTATGAATATCGTAAAAACAACAGACCTTTTCCTTGGGAACACGCTGTACGCGCATTCGTATCTGGAAATGTAAATACGGCCTGTGTCAGTGATTGGTGTCAGTTAGTTTTATTGATGCTGATACTGAGAATTCTGACACTGACACTAGTTACTGACACTATATTTTTAATTGGAGGTCATTATGTCATTTGTAGTTCCGAAAGAATCTTTTACCGGTAAAGTTCTTGCAGTTGATTTTGGTAAAGATGACAAGGCGCTGGCCATAGGCGGCGAGAACTGCCTTCCCTTCCTATCTTTCGAGGGGGAAGTACCCAACAAACCTGTCATCGCATATGAAATTCAGGACTGTGTTCCTGATGACTGGCCCGAAACCGTAAAGAATATATATAAAGATGTAAGCGGCGATCCTGTTACATGGGCAAAATACTGCCAGAATGACCTGAAGGCAAAGGCAATCGCCCTCAGGCTTGCCAGCACCCATCCTGACCGGGGCGACCGTTCTGCCGAAGATGCGGCCAAGACTGTAAAGGGCGTGCTCGCGGCTATTCAGGTGCCATTGATCATTCTCGGTTCCAACCATATAGAAAAAGATGCGTCCGTACTGGTAGCGGCAGCCCAGGCGGCCAGCGGAAACAACTGCATTATCGGAAAGGCCCAGGAAGGCAATTACAAGACGATCGTTGCCGCCGCTCTGGCCCATAACCATAAACTGATCGCGATGTCGGAGCTTGATATCAATCTCGCGAAACAGTTAAACATCCTGATTACCCAGATGGGATTCGACAAGGCAAAGCTCATCACTGACCCCATGTGCGCTGCCCTGGGATACGGACTTGAATACACATACTCTGTCATGGAAAGGATCAGGCTCGCCGGTCTTGCGCAGAACGATCCGACTATGCAGCCCCCTATAGTGGGCGACGTAGGCATGTATGTATGGAAGATAAAGGAAACAGTAGCATCGGAAACAGACGTTCCCGACTGGGGCACCCTGGAGGAAAGAGGCATTGCTTGGGAAGCGGTCACGGCAACATCAATGATCCTTGCCGGGACTAACCTGCTGATCATGAGGCATCCGAAAGCCGTAGAGAACGTCGAAAAGACCATAAGCGAACTGGTTTAATCAGAACAATACCGAATTAGATTATAAATGGAGGACTTAAAATGGCATTAACCGGAGTTCAGATATTCAAACTTCTTCCAAAGACGAACTGCAAAAAATGCGGTTTTCCGACCTGTCTTGCCTTTGCGATGAAACTGGCCCAGGCAGGTGTTGATATTTCAGCCTGTCCCGATGTCTCTGAAGAGGCAAAGGCCACACTGGGCGCGGCCTCGGCACCTCCAATTAGATCATTCAGCCTCGGCGCAGGAGACAAGGCTGTCAAACTGGGTGCTGAAACGGTAATGTTCAGGCATGAAAAGAAGTTCGTCAACCCATGCGCCATCGCGGTAAACATAAAGGATGATCTTAGCGAGGATGAAATTTCAAAGCGGGCGTCCGAGGTAGCGTCCTCAGAGATCGACCGTGTAGGCCAGAAGCTCAGGGTTGATGCTATTTCCGTAGAATATGTATCCGGCAGCAGCGCCAAGTATGAAGCAGCGGTGAAGCTTGCCGCGGACAAAGCACCTGACGCCGCCATTATATTAAATTGTAAGGACGCCGGTGCTGCTGAATCGGCTGTCAAGGCAGTAGCCGCAAGGAAACCCCTTATATATTGCGCAACAGACGCAACCGCTGAGGCAATGGCAAGCATAGCCAAGACCCATGCCTGCCCGCTTGTTGCCTGCGCAGACGGCCTTGACGCATTAAGCGCGCTCACGGAAAAGATCAAGGGCCTTGGTGTGGAAGATATTGTACTTGATTCCGGTGCGAAGACCGCCAAGGACATAATTGAGCATAATACTCAGATCAGGCGCGCGGCTCTCAAAAAGAGCTTCAAACCCCTGGGTTACCCTGTAATCAATTTCGTGATGAGAGATGACGATATCCATGAGACATCAATCGCTTCTGTCGCGATAGCCAAGTACTCTTCAATCGTTGTTTTAAGCAGTATCAGCAAATGGAAGGACCTTGTGCTCTTCTCACTCAGACAGAACCTTTATACTGATCCTCAGGTCCCAATGCAGGTTGAGCAGAAGATTTATGAGATTGGTGAACCGAAGGCAGACGCGCCGTTTATGATCACAACCAATTTTTCTTTGACATACTTCATCGTTTCAGGTGAAATCGAAAACAGTAAGGTACCAAGCCGTCTTGCCGTCATGGACTGCGAGGGACTTTCCGTTCTTACAGCATGGGCCGCGGGTAAATTCACCGCAGCCAAGATAGCGCAGTTTATACTCGAAAGCGGCATCGCTAACACATTGAGTCAGAAAGAACTCATACTGCCGGGGCAGGTCGCCATTCTGAGCGGCGCCCTTGAAGACAAGCTTGAGGGATGGAAGATAACTGTCGGGCCGAGGGAAGCAAATGCAATTCCTACATTTCTTAAAGGGAGAG
>JBFLYJ010000372.1:0-3737 GCA_040756635.1 Nitrospirota bacterium | reverse complement strand
GTGAAGTTCGAGGTTGGCTTTGACTACTTTCAGAATGTCCCTGTCATCATCTACTGCGAGGATCCTGTTATTCATAGGGGACCCTTTCCAAGGGCTTAATTTTTATGCACAGGGTGGGACTGTATTTGAGCGGATTCATTTTGTCACAAGAAAACATGTGGTAATGACTCGGAGTCCCGATGAATCGGGACGAGAATGAGTCGAAAATACTGTCCCATTCTGTGCTCCGCTGTACTTGGCGTATGGCGACGCATTTTGAAAATTTATAATTCATCATCATCCGCCTCCTCTGCTGTTCCTGGGCAACGTGAAATAAAACGTGTTGTATTTCTCTCCGGGAGCGCTCAATATATTTATCTCTCCTTTATGGGCCTCAATTATACCTTTGCATATGGCAAGACCAAGCCCGGTCCCGTGCCTTTTGCCTATTGTATAAAACTTGTCAAAGATTTTCCCGCGTATATCATCCGGTATGCCGGGGCCCTCATCTTTTATATAAGTGGTCACATGGTCCCCGGTCTCCGTAACGGTCATTTCAATCTCTGAATCCTCAGGCCCGTATCTAAGCGCGTTAGACACCAGGTTGATCATGACCTGCCTGATCCTGTCTTCATCTGCATCGACGAGTATGTCTTTACCTGAGGTGATTTTGAATGTAATGTTCTTTTCACCCGCCGTTGACTGGAAGCTGACAGCTACGTCCTTCATAAGAGACAAAAGGTCCACCTGACTGTAATGAAGATCAAAAACTCCTGATTCAATCCTCTCGAGATCAAGGGTATCATTTACAAGACGGATGAGCCTGTCGGCATTGTTCTTTATTACATCCAGAAATTCCATAAGCTCCACGGAGCTACCACCCTCCTTCGATATCCTGGCGGATATATAATCCATGGCGCCTTTGATTGATGTCATGGGGGTCCTCAACTCATGCGAGATCTTGGCGATAAAGTCGGACTTCTTTTCGTTCAGCTCCATCAGCTTTGTGTTTGCCTCTTCAAGACCGCCAGTCGCCCTCCTGACCTTCTCTTCAAGGTCTTCATGGTATTCAGAAAGAGTCCGGGACATGTCTGAGAATGAATTACTCAGGTCCTCCAGTTCATCACCGGTGCTGACCGTAACGGTCCTTGATTTTCTGCCTTTGGCAAAATCCTCGATAGAACTCTTCAACTCATCCACCGGCCGTATCACTAGTTCTTTCATCATGATAAATAGCACCATCATCAATATTCCGATAGTCACGATACTCGCCACAATAAGGTCCCGCTTCCCGGAGTCTATCATGACAATTGCCGAGTCCATAGGCACGGTCACGCTTATGGCGCCCCTGACGTCGCCTGTCCTGTAGCCCTGATGGGAATGGCACTTCAGGCATGTCTGCTCAACATAGAGTGGCGCGATATAACGATAGAAATATGATGAATTTATCTTTTCTACTTTTGTTGATTCCTTAGTACCAAGCGTCTCAAACTCCTTCAGTGCGGTCCTTTCAAACTCGTCCGGAGCGTTATCGGGATTGATCAGCTGAAGACTGGTGATATGGAACCAGTACAGGCCTTTTTCTTTAGCGTATTTTGACAATTCTTTGGTCACCATTGCGGGGCTCTGCTTAACGTACTTCTTACCGTGAGTGTCGACGATTTCGGGCTCTGTCAGATAAGGGCTTGGGTCCTTCCATGGCACTCTTTCAATAAATACACCACCGTGGTCCGATATCCATTCCCTCGTGAGCACTATCTGCCTGAACAGCGCCCGTGCCTGCTGGTCGAGCTGCGACATGACGAGTTTTTTATGGTTTTTGTTTATGAAATAAATCGACGTGCCTGTCATAATTGCCAGGACAACCGCGACACCTATGACGAATTTCAGACTTAGACTGATCTTGAGCGCCCTGAACTGTCTGAATAATCTCTTTGGTGTGTGCATGCGATAATTTAGGAACGATCCCGGAAGTCATTCCTTTATGAGGATTGTAAAGGGATTATAGCAATGAGGTCAAGGGGGTCACGCAATGTAAGCTGACGATCCGGGGGCATGTAACCTGTAGAGTTACGGCATGTCCGCGCTTTTCTTTCATGGCATTTTATTCATCCGGGCTTTTATGCTTGACTAATTGCAACCATTTTTATATACTTTATTTAGTTTGTTCTAAACGTTTAGTACGTATAGGAGGCTTGATGGATTCCGAACTTATTTCAGCACGCGAAAATTTCATTAAGGGATTAAGCAGGATCGCCCATTTCTGGGGTCTTCCTAAGGCAGTGGGAGCAATTTACGGCGCAATTTATCTGTCCCCTTCCCCTCTGTCGCTGGATGAACTTGTTGATCAGGTCAGCATAAGCAAGGGGGCTGTCAGCACAAATGTCCGTAGTCTGGAACGTCTGGGAATGATCCACAAGCATTTTAAAGTAGGTGACCGCAAGGATTATTACGACGCTGAGACAGACTTCTGGAAGATCGCCAAAGGTATTCTTCGGGAACGGGAAAAAAATGAATTCGATGTCGCCCTTCGGACAGTCGGCGACAGTCTGGACATGGTAGAGAAAGCAGATCTGAAGTCATCTGATCTTGCGGGTTTCTATAAGGAAAGAATAAAAGGTATGAAGAAGTTTTTTGATTCCCTCGATAATCTGGTCGCCACATTTATAGCGCTTGACGAACTCAGGGAAGGTACGATCAAGAAATTATTCAAAAAGTCATCAAATAAATAAAGGAGCAAAATCATGACCGGGAAAGAGATACATATAGTAACAGGCGCCCTGGGGTATTCGGGTAAATATATTACAAAACGTTTACTTGATGAAGGTCACCATGTCAGGACACTTACCAATTCTCCGGACCGTCCGAATCCATTCGGGGAGAGGATACAAGTATATCCTTTTAATTTTAATGACACCGCCAGACTGGTCGATTCTCTAAGGGGTGCGTCTGTACTTTATAACACGTACTGGGTGAGATTTAACTATAAGGACTTTAAACAGCTAATGGCAGTCGACAATACATTGAAGCTTTTCAGAGCCGCAAAGGAAGCCGGGATAAAACGCATCGTCCATGTCAGCATAACCAATCCCTCTGAAAACTCTGACCTTGAGTACTTCAGAGGGAAAGCCATGCTGGAGAGAGCACTTGTCGAATCAGGCATGTCCTATTCGATCCTCAGGCCCGCAGTATTGTTTGGTAAAGAAGATATCCTTATAAATAATATTTCATGGGTACTGCGCAGATTTCCTGTATTTTTCCTGTTCGGTGACGGCAGCTATCGTTTACAGCCGATCTACGTTGACGACCTTGCAAGGCTTGCCGTTGAGCAGGGGAAAGAGACGGAAAACAGAATAATCGACGCGATCGGGCCTGAAACATTCACGTATCGCGGCCTGGTTGAAGAACTCGGTGATATCATCGGTAAACGAAGAATTATTATTTCTGCAAATCCTTCTTTCTGCTACGGTGCAGGGCTGATCATAGGGAAAATATTCGGCGACATCATGATCACCCGTGAGGAGATCAGGGGGCTCATGGATGACCTGCTTTACGTTGATTCCAAGCCCGTAGGCGAAACAAAACTAACCGATTGGGCTAAAATGAACAGATCGATCATCGGGAAGCGCTATACCAGTGAACTTGGCAGGCGTTTAATATTGAAGGAATCATACAGCAATTAACAGGTGTTTGCCCGTATCAACGACTTGTCTTTAAAAAAACAGCACCTTTTTGAACAGTTTACTCGCTCAAACAAA
>JBFLYJ010000371.1:0-3738 GCA_040756635.1 Nitrospirota bacterium | reverse complement strand
GTAATGATGACATACGTTACAGCAAGGACCTCGGCGGAGGGGCTCTTCTGGATGCAGGGGGATATGTTGTTAAGGCGGTCCAAATGTTTCTTGGCCCTGACCTTAAATTAGGCGGCGCTTTCCTGCGGTACGATGAACTACTCGGGATCGATGTTTACGGTGGCGCGATATTTATGAACAGTAAAGATCAGATCGCCCATGTCAGTTTCAGCTTTGACAATTTCTATCAATGCAATTATGAGGTTTGGGGCAGTAAGGGGAAAATCATGGTCGACAGGGCATTTACTCCGCCGCCCGATTTTTCTCCTAAAATTATATTGGAGAAGCAGGACCATAAAGAGCTGTTTATTATAAAACCGGACAATCACTTTATTAATATTTTAAAAGTGTTTTACAGGTCAATAATTGAAAACGATTACAGCCGGCATTGGGAAGATGCCCTGAAGCAGTCGGAGTTACTTGACCGGATAAGGAAAGGACATGCAAGACCGGATTGAAAAACCGATATTTGTGACCCAGCCGTCATTGCCCCCTTTAAACGAATATCTCCGTATACTCGAAGGTGTTTGGGAAAGAGGGATACTGACGCATAACGGACCGCTGGTGCAGCAGCTTGAAAAGGAACTTATTAAATATCTTAACGTAGAAAACCTCGTTGCCGTGACAAGCGGGACTATTGCGATCCAATTGGCCATCCGGGCTCTTAGTCTGGAAGGGGAAATAATCACTACGCCCTTTACATGGATTGCAACGGCCAGTTCCATCATGTGGGAGAGGTGCAAACCGGTTTTTGTCGATGTAGACCCCGATACATTTAATATCGATCCTAAAAAGATCGAGGAGAAGATAACGGATAAAACATCGGCCATACTGCCGGTCCATGTTTTCAGCAATCCCTGTGATGTTGATGCAATACAAGAGATTGCGGACAAATATAATTTAAAGGTCATATATGATGCCGCGCATGCCATGTGCGTTCAATACAAAGGGAGGTCCATTCTTGAATACGGGGACATATCGGCCACCAGCTTCCATGCCACCAAGATTTTCCAATCTGGTGAAGGCGGCGCTTGTGTTACCGCTGACAAGAAGCTGTCGGACCGTATCCGAAGACTCCGTTTTTTCGGCCACGATGAAAGCAAGGACATTGTTGATGAAGGAATGAACGGAAAGATGACCGAGATACACGCAGCACTTGGACTTGCCAACCTAAAGTGGCTGGACGATGTCTTGAGGAACAGAAGGGGTAAATACGAACTGTATATGACCCTCCTTGGAAAATCAGGGTCTGTTAAATTCCAGAAATTTCCCCCAGGTTCATATAACTACAGCTATATGCCTGTCCTGTTTGAGGACGAAAAGCAGATGCTTTCGGTAGTAGACAGATTAAACAAGCACAATGTGTTCCCCAGAAGATATTTTTATCCGGCATTAAACACTATCGAAGTTCTGTCTGTAAATGAAAGGTTCCCCGTTGCTGAGGACCTGGCGTCGCGGATAATCTGTCTGCCTTTGTATTACACCCTGGATAGAAAAGAGATCGAATATATTTGTAAAATAATTGTTGGAGCGACGCAATAATATTTGCTCGAGGGAAAATAAGATGAAAGAGGTCGATTATTCAATCATAATCCCTGTTTACTATAACGAAGGATCCTTAGAAAAAACGTTTGATGTACTGAATGACAAAGTAATTCAAAATAATAAAGGATTAACCTGCGAATTAATTTTCATTGACGACGGATCAAAAGATAATTCCTTCAATAAGCTGCTAGAATTAAGAGAAAGACATCCCGATTTAGTAAAAGTAATAAAGCTTACAAGAAATTTTGGGCAGGTATCTGCAATGACTGCCGGTTATAGATATGCCAATGGAAAGTGTTTAATAAATATTTCAGCTGACTTGCAGGACCCGCCGGAATTAATCAATGAAATGATAGGCTATCATTTCAGAGACAAATATGAAATAGTTATCGGCACCCGAGAATCAAGAGATGAGTCCTATTTCAGAAGGAAAACATCAGACATGTTTTATAGCATGATTAATAAATTGTCTTTTTCAAACATGCCCTCCGGCGGTTTTGATTTTGCCCTGATCAGTAGAAGGGTCAGAGATATTATGTTTGATAAGCAAGAGGCAAACCCTTTCTGGCAGGGGCAAATATTGTGGACCGGCTATGAAATTAAGTATATTCCATATCAAAGGAGGATGAGGGAATCCGGGGAATCAAGATGGACGTTTTCAAAAAAGATCAAATACCTGATCGACGGGGTAACAAGCTACTCGTATTTTCCATTAAGATTAATGTCGGTGGTCGGCAGCTTGGTCGCGTTGTTCGGTTTCTTGTACGCAATAAACATAATTTACGGGAAAATTTTCGGGGATGTACCGTTCGAAGGTTGGGCGCCTATTATGATATTGATACTCGTTTTGTCAGGCATTCAAATGCTGATGATTGGAATCGTTGGTGAATACCTTTGGAGGGTATTGGACCAGGTAAGAAATAGGCAGCCCTACATAGTAGAAAAAATATATGACTAGAAGCTGCTGCCCTCCGGCAGTGTGTCCGGCTGACCTTACATCAAGTGCATCGATTTAAAACTGATGATGAAATTAGCGATAATGCAACCCTACCTGTTCCCTTATATAGGGTATTTTCAGCTGATCAATGCGGTTGATAAATTTGTAATTTATGACGATGTAAACTTTATCAAACAGGGGTGGATAAACAGGAACCGGATTCTTGTGGGTGGAAAAGAGTTTGTTTTTACTATTCCCGTCCGGGATCAGAGTTCATTCAAATTAATAAAAAACACTCTCATCGATGATAATAAAAAATGGGCAAAGCGAATAATAAAAACAATAGAGCAGTCTTACAAACAGGCACCGTATTTTTATGAAATTATCGAAATGATAACAAAAGTTTTCCACTCAGATGTGACGTTTATTAACGAGCTTGCGCTAATGAGCATTATGGAAACATGTTGTTACTTGAATATTGAAACGGAAGTAGTGTCCAGTTCCGGAATATATGATAATGCTTTTTTGAAAGGACAGGAGAGGGTGCTGGATATTTGCCGTCGGGAGAATGCTGATCTGTATATTAATCCTATTGGAGGTTTACAGCTTTATTCAAAAGACGGTTTCAAAGAACATAATATCGATTTAGCGTTCCTGCAACCGCGTATCATGGAATACAACCAATTAAACGATAAATTTGTCCCCGGACTATCGATTATTGATGTAATGATGTTCAATTCAAAGGAAAAGATTCGGGAATGGATGAGCCGCTTCGAATTGATATAGATTTGGCTGCGTTCTTTTCCTATTAATGATGAATCAGATGTGTAATTATCGTAAACTGACATATACCTCTACGGGGAATGCCGTTTTCTCCCTTACGGTAATCATGAGATTATTTATATAGTAGTTCTAAGCGATTCCATTGAGAGGGATTAGGTGATATCAATGAAAATCAAAATGGTAAATGTTGAAGATGGCATTGTTTCATACGGATTCCGAAAGATGTCTGCCATGATTGAACGTCTTAATAAGGATACCAGTACCTACTTTATAGTATCCTCGCATGACAGCAAGTCCATCACCAGAATGATTTCTCCCAAGTCTAATAAAAGCGCTCTCTCCGAGGAGTCTGTCGATCAAATTGCGCAGCACCTTTGCGATGCTGATATTATAGGATTTTCGAGCATGACTGCTTTTGCCGACCTGACTAAAAC
>JBFLYJ010000370.1:0-3752 GCA_040756635.1 Nitrospirota bacterium | reverse complement strand
GGCAGATTACTGATCATTAATTCCTGACTTTAGGTCTTTTTTTATTCGGGCTGGTGAGCCATGTTCAATAACGAATATATCCGCTTAATTTCACGAGACATTACGCGGCATCGCTTCAGAAGGCCCTTATCTATAGAATATGTTTAACCTCCCTCTATGAGCATAGCAATCGAAACCATGTTCCAGAGTAAACAAGCCATTCATTCACTGGAGAACCTTTATTGCATCGATTATAATTAAGACAAATGCTAAAATCCTTACCTATATTGTTAAGCATGATTCAAAAATCTGTCAGATAGTTGTTGATGATATCTTTAGGGACAGAACGGAACAAATGTTTTATCAGTAAGTACAAGAACAATTTATATAACGGCACGGTAACGACAACTGATAACCCGGTATAACAAACTGTTATTCTTGACACAAGATCAATGATGATGTTAAATTTTGTGTCGAGCCAGATTTATTACATTTATATATTTTAGCTTAGAAAGAGGAGCTTGGCATACTGACTTGTACTCCAAATATTGCGGGTCATGGTCTGGAGAATAATTAGTTGACTGGCCAATAAATATGACAACGGATTATAAAGATACTCTAAATTTACCCCATACGGCTTTCCCCATGAAGGCCAATCTTGCTCAAAAGGAAAAAGAACTCCTTGAATTCTGGGAAAAGAACCAAATTTACTGGAAAATGCAGGATAGGGATAAAACGAAAAGCTATATCTTGCATGACGGGCCGCCTTATGCCAATGGGCATATCCATTTAGGACATACCCTGAATAAAGTTTTGAAAGATATGATTGTTAAGTACAAGACAATGAAAGGTTATTACGCGCCTTATATACCCGGATGGGATTGTCACGGCCTCCCTATTGAACATCAGGTAGACAAAAATCTGGGATCTAAGAAGGAAAGCACGCCCGTAATTGAAAAGAGGAAACTTTGCAGGGAATACGCAGGGAAATTTGTAGATATCCAGAGGGAGGAATTTAAAAGACTCGGGGTCTTTGGAGACTGGGGCAAACCTTACATTACAATGGATTACTCTTATGAAACTTCAATTGTCAGGGAATTCCACTCTTTCATGCAGAAAGGATACGTTTATAAAGGTAAGAAGCCTGTTCACTGGTGTCCTACCTGTGTAACAGCGCTTGCAGAGGCAGAAGTTGAATATGCTGACAAGGAATCTCCGTCTATTTATGTCAAGTTTAGGGTAATCGACTCAAAGGGTAAATTTAGAGGCGGATCAGCACTGGGATTATCCTTTGTCATATGGACAACTACACCATGGACTTTGCCTGCCAACATGGCGTTGGCACTTCATCCCCAATATATTTATCGTCATGTAAAAACCCCTGCAGGAGAGCTTATCGTTGCTCAGGACCTAATCAAGAACTGCATGGGAAAAATAGGATATCGTGAAAATCAATACTCAATTACTGATGAAGAATGGACTGGTGCAGAACTAGAGGGGATTGTCTGCAAGCATCCCTGGATTGACCGCGAAGTACGGACTATCGTTGGCGAACACGTTACACTGGATCAGGGCACAGGGATAGTCCATACCGCTCCGGGGCATGGAGAGGAAGATTATGAAATAGGTTTGAAGTATGGACTGAACGTATATGCGCCTGTAGACAAGAAAGGGCTTTTTACTGAAGAGGTTTCAGATTTTGCCGGCCAATACGTATTTAAGGCCAACCAGGAAATAATCAATAAACTCAAAGAAGTAGATGCGCTTATTGGAGATGCTCAACCAATATCTCATTCATATCCTCACTGCTGGAGATGCAAGAAGCCAGTCATATTCAGGGCTACTGAGCAGTGGTTCATTTCGATGGAAAAGAATAACTTAAGAGAGAATGCCCTCGATAATATTAGAAAGACAGTCTGGATACCCAAGTGGGGAATGGAGAGGATCTTAGGAATGGTTGAAAACAGACCTGACTGGTGTATTTCTAGGCAGAGGGCATGGGGAGTACCGATTACATTGTTGCAGTGCAAGCAGTGCAAAGAGGTCATAAACGACAGGGCAGTAATGGAAATTATTGAAAGAGAAGTGGAAAAAGCCGGAGCAGACATCTGGTTTGAGAAAGATGCAAATGATTTTGTTCCAAAGGGCTATAAGTGTCATAAATGTAAATCAAATGAATTTTCAAAGGAAATGGACATACTGGATGTCTGGTTTGATTCAGGGATCAGCCATGCCGCCGTTGTAGAGGCAGACCCGAGGCTTTTCAGCCCCGCAGACCTCTATCTGGAAGGAAGTGATCAACACAGAGGGTGGTTCCAGAGTTCTCTGCTGGCATCAGTGGGAACGAGGCAGCGAGCGCCATATAAATCTGTTTTGACTCACGGTTTTGTCGTCGACGGGCAGGGGAAAAAAATGTCAAAGTCACTGGGCAATGTAATCGCTCCACAGGAAATTACCGACAAACAGGGTGCTGAGATATTGAGACTTTGGAGTTCATCAGCGGATTATAGGGAAGATATGCGGATTTCAAATGAAATCGTTTCCCGCCTTGTGGACGCATACAGAAAAATAAGAAACACGTGCAGATTTTTATTGGGGAACATCTCTGATCTCGACACATCTATGATATCACCAGGCATTGTTAATAAAGAGGACCTGACAGAAATTGACAGACTTGCTCTGAGTCTGCTGCAGGGGCTTGTAAAAAAAGTAAGTAATGCATATGAAACATTCTCATTTTATGAAGTATATCATGCTGTTTATCAGTTCTGTATCATGGACATGAGCTCCTTTTATCTTGATATATTGAAAGATAGACTTTACACGTTTAAGAAAGACTCAAAAGAACGAAGAGCTGCTCAATTAGTATTGCATAAGATATTGATATCATTAACAAAAATGATTGCTCCAATACTTTCTTTCACAGCTGAAGAGATATGGAGTCATATACCAGGGGATAAAGAGGAAAGCGTATTCCTCTCGGAGTTTCCTAAGGTTGATTCGGGACTTGTTGACAGCGAACTCGAGAAGAAGTGGCAGCTTTTATGGAAAATGAGAGATGAAGTCAATAAGGCTCTAGAGATTAAGCGTCAGGAAAAATACATCGGCAATGCTCTTGAAGCAAAGGTAACTCTTTATGTGGAGGACTCAATGAATGAAGTGCTCAATGCATACCGGTCTTTTTTACCCACTCTGTTTATTGTTTCGGATACTGAAATTAACAGTATATCAGAAGCGCCGGAAACAGCATACAAATGTGTTGAAATAACAAACATTGCTATTCAGATAGAGCGCGCCGAAGGTAAAAAATGTCTAAGATGCTGGAACTGGAGTAAGAGCGTTGGCCAGCATGAAACTCATCCGGACCTTTGTCAGAGATGTTTTGACGTACTGAAAGCATGAACAAAGGTGTCCTGATCACGCTAATATCTGCCGTTGTTATTATTCTCGACTTTCTGACCAAGAAGATTATCGTTTCGAAGGTGATGCTATATGAGAGTATTCGGGTATTTCCTTTTCTGAATATAGTACATGTTCAAAACAGGGGTGCGGCTTTCAGCATCTTATCAAATCTGGGCAATGAGTATTTTATTGGTATTTCAGGGGTTGCTGTAATCGCCATTTTAGTGTACATGTTCCGACTCCAAAAAGGACTGGAGCTTATAGCACTTTCTTTAATTCTTGGTGGGGCGGTCGGGAACCTGATCGACAGGATACGAATCGGTAAAGTTACTGATTTTATTGATGTATTTGTCGGGAAATGGCACTGGCCG
>JBFLYJ010000037.1:0-13619 GCA_040756635.1 Nitrospirota bacterium | reverse complement strand
CTTGAATTTAGGGATGAACTCCTGGAAGGGCATAAATTTCATGGAATGGTACAGCCTCCTCTGCCCCCTCGTGTAAATGAATATCGTGACAAGAGGTATCGAGGCCAGTATTATCGACCAGTATCCGCCATGAGGGATCTTGTAGAAGTTGGCGGAAAGATACAGGGCGTCCACACCTGTGATAAGAACAGACAAAAAGGCAAGCCATGGTTTCTTCTTAAGATAAAAAATGCTCGTCATCAAAATGCCGGTGATTGTCATGTCACCCGTGACCGCCAGACCGTACGCAGCGGCAAGGTTGGACGATCCTCTGAAGATGAGCATCACAAACAGGACCGCCGCAAGCAGAAACCAGTTTACAGAGCCTATGTAAATCTGGGACTTCCTTTCGATTGATGTGTAATCGACCTTGAACATCGGCATGAGGCGCGTTGTTACCGCCTGATAGATTATTGAGAACATTCCGCTTATCATCGCCTGCGACGCAATGACCGTGGCCATGATGCTCAACAGCAGGAAAGGAACATACATGGTTTCAGAATAATGAAAGACCATCTCGAAGAGTATATTTTTTGCCTCCGGATGTCTCAAAAGAAATGATCCCTGTCCAAGGTAGTTAATAACAAGGACCACGAATACACCACTCCAGGCGTTCCTGATGGGCTTGGCGCCGAGATGCCCCATGTCGGCAAAAAGCGCCTCACCCCCGGTTGCGCAGAGGATTACCTCACTGAGCACGATATATCCCTTCCATCCGTTTGTAGAGAGGAACTTTATGCCGTAGTACGGATTTACCGCCAGGAGCACGACCGGGGCCTGAAGGATCGATATAATTCCGACAACGGCAAGCGACGCAAACCAGAAGCACATGATCGGGCCGAACGCGCCGGCCACTTTTTCCGTTCCCCTGCTCTGTATGGAAAATAAGGCCACCGCAATGAGCATCGCAACAAGCATGATTGTCGTCCTCGAGATCTGCTCAAACCCCGGTATGAGGGCCATGCCCTCTACCGCGCTGAGTATACTGATCGCAGGTGTAATGACGCCGTCTCCCATAAGAAGGGAAATCCCCACTAACGGCAATATCGCGACGAGTATGCCCTTCTTGGACTTCATAAGGGACAAAAGCGCCTCCCTGAGAACGATCGTCCCGCCTTCACCGCGTATGCTGAGGCTCATCGCCAGCCATGTATACTGAAGGGAAACGAGGACCATCATGGTCCAGATAATCAGGGACATAACACCCAGAATATTATCAGCGGTGGGCTGAAGAAGGAGGAAAACAACGGTTACTGTGTATATAGGACTTGTACCGATGTCTCCGAATACGAGTCCGAGAGCCTTTATTATGCCTTTCATAGTTTATGTGTGATATTGACCCATATAATGCACAATCCGTACAGCATTTTGGACATCATACAATATCGCATTCGCGGTTGATAAGGCAAGGCTGCAGGATATCCGGTTTGTTATATCCGTCCCCCGGATAACAGGAATTTTCTTGAATTTTTTATCTTAAGTGACCGGTAAATATTTGAAGTGGACTTGCGTGCTTAATAAATATTTTTGACGCAATATGATTTCAGAATTTGCTCTGATGGCTTATTACCTTTATTCAACAAGAGACGGCAGGCATGATACAGTATTTAAGCGGATTTTTCTGCCGGGAGTGAAGACAGAAGGTCTGAACAGGCAAAAGCCTCGGAGTCCCGCAGGATGCGGGACGAGAATGAGCCGAAAATACTGTATCATGCCTGATTTGCATTATTACGCATTCACCGCGGGATGATCCTGACATCTACCGTCATGCCTATCCTGAAAGGGGTCCTGTCTTTTAGAACTATCTTAACGCTTATGACCTTCATATCAATGTTCTTGGCGGGGTCGTTCGGCTTTACCTTCCGCTGCCCGACGTAGTCAGAGATCTCACTGACTTCTCCGCTGAATGCCTGCCCCGGATACGCGTCCGACTTTACTTCCACAGGGTCTCCGATATTAAAACTGCCGATGTCGGTCTCATCGACCTCCGCGTTTATCCAGATCTTCTCCACATCAGCGATGGCAACGAGTGAAATCAGCATCTCCCTGCTCAGCATCTCTCCTGCCTGGAGATATTTCCGGATGACCTTACCGGAAATAGGGGCTGTGATAAATGTCTTATCCAGCACCTTTTTAAAGTATTCAACATTGGCTGCCGCGCGTTTTACGGCATCTTCATTCAGCTGGATGGTCTCCTGCTTCGGGCCTTTTTTCAGGAGCCTCTCTTCTTCTTCAGCCTCCCTGACTTTGGCCCCTGCAACTTTCAGCGCCATCTCCTTTTCATCCAGTATCTCCCTGGTGACAAGGCCTTCACTGAAAAGCTCTTTATTTCTCTGGAGACTCATCTCAGCGAACTCCATGTCTGCCGCAGCCGCAGCGAGCGCGGCTGTCGCCTTTTTTATCTCCTCTTCCCTCGCGCCTGAAGCGACCTCTTTTAGCCTGGACTTTGCAACCTCCCAATCAGCCCTGGCCTCTTTCAGCCTGGCCTCGAGGTCACTGTTTTCCATCCGCGCGATCAACTGCCCTTTTTCGACGGTGTCCCCTTCCTCCACAAAAAACTCCGCGATCTTCCCGTCTATTTCACTTCCCACCTCGACTTCAAAACCATGCATCGCCTCCACCTTCCCCTCGGCAGCCACGTATCTCCTGACCGCAACTTCAGCAGCATTCTGTTTTTGTTCCTTCTCGCTGTCTTTTGAAAATAAAACATACCCTGCAATTAAGAATAAAATCAGCCCGGCCGCAATGATAATCTTATTCATAAGTCATGTCTCCTCTCTTATGACCAAAACAACTGAAACAGGAAAGGCTGAATGCCGAATATACACAATGCCGACTCCTCAAATAAAAATTCAAATATCAAAAATCAAAGTTGAGGAACCGGAACATTAAAGAATCTCTTCCATATTTCTCATCTTTTATCTTTTCTTTTTAACTTAAAGTCGAAGCTCTGGGCGCCACGCCCCTGCACAGATCCTCATCCTAATCCCTGACCTTTATCTTTCCGTCCTCAAGAAAAACAATCCTGTCAGCCATTGTCTCGACCTTCGGATCATGGCTGACAATAACTATCGCCTTCTGCGACTCCTTTGACAAATCCCTCAAATGCCCCAGCACATCAAGCCCGGTTTTTGAATCAAGATTGGCTGTCGGCTCGTCTGCCAGAATGATTGGCGGATCACCGGCCAGTGCCCTTGCCAGAGCAACACGCTGCTTTTCCCCGCCGCTCATGTCCGCAGGATAAAAGTCCCCCCGCTTGCCGAGCCCGAACCTCTCGATCAGGCCCCTCGCATCCGTCTGTAATTTGGTCTTGTCATGCTTCTTCAGTCTCATTATAAGCGACACATTATCAACCGCTGTAAGTGAAGGGAAGAGATTAAAGGACTGAAACACGAATCCGAAGTACTGTTTTCTGATGTCAGGCAGCATCTCTTCTTCAATATCGCTTACAACGCGGCCGTCAACAACAATCTCGCCCTCAGTTGGACGTAGTATACAGCCCATCATCGAAAGCAGGGTCGTCTTGCCGGAGCCGGATGGCCCCATGATAAGCAGTATCTCCTGCTTTCTCAGTGAGAGGGAGACCGAGTCGACAGCCACGACCCTGTTCTCCCCTTCGCCGTAGACCTTGGTTATGTTTCTGAGTTCAAGTATGGCATCCATTGATTCTTTACATCCTGAACACCATGACCGGGTCCAGGGTCCTGACCTTTCTGACCGAAAAATAAGCCGACAAAAGGCATGTTAACAAAATGACTAGAAAAAGGGCCAGGAAGAGTCCTGCACTTAAATAGAGGCTCACCCCCGCCTTTTCGATGCCGTCCCTTGCAAGCAGGATAAGGACAGATCCCGCGATATAACCTGCGACAGCGCTGATACCTGTCTGGGCGAAGATGACCTTGTATATGTCACTGTTCTTTGCGCCAAGTGCCTTGAGCGTGCCGAATTCCCGCAGATGCTCCATGGTATTGGCATAAACCGTCTGGCCTACTATGGCACCGCCGACTATCAGGCCTAATATAGCTGTCAGAAAAAAACCCATTCCCATACCTGTCTGCACGGTCCAGTACATTACGGTCTTATAGATAATATCCTCTTTTGTAAATACATCGTTGTCTTTAAGGTACGTCTTCAGAAGCTCCGCGACATCCCTGCTCCTGCTTTTATCTTTAAGCCTGGCTACGAGGAATGAAGCATGATTTGATTTCCATCCGGTCATTGTCATGAAGCTCTGGGCCTGATTGTAAGACATAAAAACTATAGGCGACGTAGTAAAGCTCTTTATGCCCTCAGAGAGACCTATAAGCTTGAACCTTTTATCATTCAGCTCCCATATCGAATTGAGTTCAAGACGTCCAACCCTCTGTTCAGAGGTCTTGTCTATAAACATGTATCTGCCGCTTTTCAGGTCCTTCGGATTTCCGGCGAGTATGTTCCATGGAACGTCGATGCCAGTGTCAGGGTTGAAACCGATTATCTGCACCTGCTCCTGCCCTCCGTTTGCGAGTTTCAGAAACCCCCACGTCAGAATAAGCCTGTCCGACCAGAGCACCTCCGGAATCGCGTTAACCCTGTTGATCCTTTCCTCAGGGAACGGATTGGCAAAATCAAAGTTCTGAATATTTTTGGCCGCGACCCAGATGTCGGCGTCAATGTGTCTCAGTATTGAAGTGGCATTACCCATCATGCCGAGATACATGGCGATCTGCGTAATCGACAGGACAGTGGAAAACACTATCCCGATCAGGGTGATGACAAGCCGCCCCTTTTCATGAAAAAGCGTTTTTATAGCGAGCCAGTACATTTATCTAAGTCCTCTATAAAGATGCCTTTAATAATCAATAACAGCGCCGTGCATTGTCAAGCCTTCCCTGTGATGCAAATCTGATTATGGTTTATGGCACGGAGAATTATCGCAGAACATGGTCAGCCATACCAGTTCATAATCATTCATAATTCCTTCACACCGGCATCACACGTATCTCTTACAATATTTTCAGAAAGGAGGAATTGCCATGGTAACACGTTTAAAAACAACCTTAAGTTTTGTAACTATTAGCTTTCTGATCCTGTCAGTTATGACGGCGCTCTACCCGGACGATCTTTTTGCAGCACGCCGGAACGCAGCGCGTAACGATTCCCCCCGCGTGACACGGGAGCGGGACAGAAGAGATCACGAGGTTCGTAGTGTCATCCGTCACAGAGAGAGGAGGCATGTCGTTTCCCCGCGATTTGTCCGGGAGCGTCACGCTGTCCGCGATCTCCCGAGGGGGTACAAGAGATACTGGCACAGCAATTTACCGTACTTCTTTTTCGGGGGAATATTCTACCGGCCGGCCCCGCTTGGCTTCATCCCGGTGCTGCCGCCTCTTGGTATCATCGTCGACAGCATTCCTGCCGGTTATATCAGGATATGGGCAGGAGGCATCGAATTCTATTCATACGGCGGCGTTTACTACAGGAGGGTGCCGGATGGATATGTCGTCGTGGAGGCCCCTCGTGATTACGGGGTTCCTGAAGACGCCCCTGACATAACCGCTCCGACCGAACCGGCCGAAGGCAAGGCGTCGGTCACGACAGAGATCCTGAACGTGCGGACAGGACCGGGACCGGACTACCCACTCATATATCAGATACATAAGGGCTACGTCCTGGATATACACGGTAAGTCGGATGGCTGGCTGTATGTGGAGCTGCCGAACGGAGAATTCGGATGGGTGATGTCGGAATTCACAATCCTTCTGGAAGAACCTGGAAGCGGATAATCCTGTGAACAAATAATCAGGTAGCCGGCTGTAAAGAATGATATAATCCGTGTATGGAGCGCAGGCATTCTAACAGGACAAGGGTCAGTTTCAGGTCGGAACTCATCGCCCGTCACATGCGTTACAGCGGCCGTATTGAAAACCTCACGGAAAACAGCATCTGTATGTCAATCGCGCCCTTGAAAACACCTTTGACCATTCCACAGGATATGACCTTTATAGTCAAATTTGAGGGCGGCAGGGGGGACACGCTCGAATTGCAGTGTAAAGTCGTCAGGCCTTATCAGACCATACCCGGCAAGCCCTCTAGTGATGTGGGTATGGAAATTATCAAGCGTCCGCCCGAGTACCTGGATTTCCTTAAGACATTGAAGAAATAGGCGGCTTCTTTTAATTTATATCGGGAAAGCAGGCATGCCGCTACCTATTTTCTGCCCTTCGCATAATACTCCATCTCAAGCAGCCGCCTTTTTACGTCTACTCCGGAGGAGTACCCGCCGATCGAGCCGTCGGATTCGATGACCCTGTGGCAGGGAATGACTATAGGGACCGGATTTTTAGAAAGAGCGCGGCCGACCGCCCTGACTGCGGCGGAATTCCCTGTTTTTTCAGCGACCCATTTATAGCTCCTCGTCTCTCCAAACGGGATCTCCGCGAGAGCGGCCCAGACTTTTCTTTCAAATTCAGTGCCTGTAAGGAATTTGATCTGC
The DNA here is from genome assembly GCA_040756635.1 of Nitrospirota bacterium. GTDB lineage: Bacteria > Nitrospirota > Thermodesulfovibrionia > UBA6902 > UBA6902 > UBA6902. The sequence continues at coordinate 7,105 of JBFLYJ010000037.1, read as the reverse complement.
TGTTTGAATACGCCTGTAGCGCCGCTGAAATAGCCCGTAAGCTCCTTCAGAAAACCCTCCGGGGCAGCGCCTTTTTTGAAAGGCACGTGCCTTGGTTTTTCAAAAGACACGCCCGAAAGCAGCCGGCCCGAAAAAATCAGATACAGCCGCCCGACAGGGCTGTCGAATATATCATAGCTAAGAGAAAGCTTACTCATGATCCACTCCCTTTATTAATACAGATAAGCAAGGTATGCTTTGTCCGGATTCTGCAACACGAAAAAGCAGGTGTTGTGAAGCCGGATAATTTTCGATACCTTAGACGCAATTCTCAATAATATAAGCGTCCTTCGTTTTATTCAAAGCTGCCTGAATATTATTCCGACAAATTATCGAGTTAATTATTCGGCTGAGCAATATCTGCTTTTTCCCGGGTTAAAGTTATGACTGGACCCTTTTTACTTCAATGACACCATTGATCAGGGACAGCTTCCTGATTATCTGATCGAGCTGGTTCTTGTCTTTTATTTCAAGAATGAAATCAAACAGCGCCTGTTTTTCATACGTTGCCGATGCTTCCAGATGGTTTATATTTATATTGTTTGTCGAAAGCACGGCGCTCAACTCCGCAAGCAGGCCCCGCTTGTCAACTGTCAGCACCTGGACTTTCACTGTATAAGCGGAGTCGTCCCCTGTCCACTCCACCTCAACAAGCCGGTCCACATCAATAGTATGTGTGTCAAGAGTCGGACAATTTATTTTGTGTATGGAGACCCCTCTGCCCCTTGTCACAAAACCGGTTACCTTCTCTCCCGGAAGCGGATAGCAGCACTTTGCCCGGTGAAACATTATGTTGTCTACGCCCTTGATGGTTATGCCTTTTCCTTCCGGTTCCTTCCTGGTCTCCTTCTTTGCGGGCGCCTGCTCTTTTTCACTCTTCTCGGCTTCGGGCGCCAGCTTGTTTATTATTTTGTGGACTGAAAGCCTCCCGTACCCGATTGCCACTAGAAGGTCTTCATAAGAGTGGATGCGGTACGGTTTGGCAATATCGAGGACCTCTTTTGACTTGGCCAGCGCGGGACTCAGATTATATCTGCGGAGCGCCTTTTCGAGCAGCTCCTCCCCAAGCACGAGGCATTTCTTCCTCTCTTCGACCTTAAGCCACTGTTTTATCCTGGCCTTTGCCTTCTGGCTGACGACAAACTTCAGCCAGTCTCTGCTCGGGGTATGGCCCTGGGAGGTTATGATCTCTACCGTGTCCCCGTTCTGCAGCTTGTACCGAAGCGGCACGATCCGTCTGTTTACCTTTGCGCCGGTACATTGATGTCCGACCTGAGTATGAATGTTGTAGGCAAAGTCCACGGGGGTAGAATTCTGCGGAAGCTCGACTATGTCGCCCTCCGGGGTAAAGACATAAACGACCCCGGTCACAATGTTGCCTTTGACTGCCTCGAGGAATTCCCTGGCGTCCGGGGTGTCCTTTTGGGACTTGATGAACTCACGCAGCCAGGAAAAATATTTGTCATCAAGCTTGTCCGCGCGGTCAGCCTCCTTGTATTTCCAGTGGGCCGCGATACCCTCTTCAGCGATCCGGTCCATGTCCTCCGTCCTTATCTGAAACTCCACCCTCTCCCCCTTCGGTCCGATTATGGTCGTATGAAGTGACTGGTAAAGGTTGGATTTCGGCGCTCCTATAAAGTCCTTGAATCTGCCTGGTACCGGTGTCCAGAGCGAGTGGATAAGCCCCAGGGCGGCATAACAGTGGGACTGTGTATCGGTTATAATTCTGATCGCTATGACATCGTAAACGAGTTCAAATGCGATTTTCTGTTTCTGCATTTTCTGGTAAATGCCGTAATTATGTTTTACCCTGCCGAACACCCTGCCGGGGATGGAAGCGGCTTTCAGGTGGGCCTCAATGATTTTTATTACTTCCCGAAGGTACCCTTCCTGCTCTTCCCTTTTCTTGGCGACCTTCTGGACGATGTCCTTGTAGACATCGGGTTTGAGAAATTTGAAGCTGAGGTCCTCAAATTCCGATTTCAGCCAGCCGATACCGAGCCTGTTGGCGAGAGGGGCGTATATTTCCTGGGTCTCGCGGGCTATCTTTTCCCTCTTTGCTGTAGACAGATATTCCAGCGTGCGCATGTTATGGAGCCTGTCGGCGAATTTTATAAGGATGACCCTCATGTCCTCGGCCATGGCGAGAAACATCTTTCTGAAGTTCTCGGCCTGGGCGTCCTCACTCGTCTTGAACTCCATTTTGGCGAGTTTAGTCAGGCTTTCCACAAGGAACGCGATGTCCTCGCCGAAAAGCGCCCTTATGTCTTCCGTCGTTGTTTCAGTGTCCTCAACGGTGTCATGCAACAGCCCCGCCGCGATTGAATTTGTGTCCATCTTCATTTCGCACAGTATACCCGCCACGGCAAGGGGATGCTGGATGTAGGGGGCGCCTTCTTTCCGCTTTTGCTTATAATGGACCTCATTTGAAAAGGCGTACGCACGCCTCAGGAGGTCAGCGTTCGCTTCAGGATTATACGAAAACACCCTGTCGATCAGCGCGTCAACGGTGTTTATGTCTCTCAATACAACCATGGATTTATTATACACCTAACCCTGGGAACCATGAAGTGATAAAACTATATGATATTAATGTATTCAGATGGAAAATTCAAAAGAAAATGAAAGAAGGCAGTCCGGAATTCAGAAGTCGGAAGTCCGGAGACCGGAAGTTACTACTGGCAATTTCAACTGCGGGGTCTGATTCCCCTGAGCTGGAGCTGCAGGTTCCGTGATCCGTTCCACTCATTGACGCCGAGGACAAAAGCGATATCAAGGGCGGAGGCCTTCCCCAGATTATCAATCTGCTTCCCCATGCTGAACCCGATCGTATCAATGCTGTGATCAGCCTGCCTGAGCTGCATTTTGAGATGGTTGTTGCCGACAATCTTCTGACTCACGACTTCTATGCCTCTTGCGCCCAGCACAGGCTGTTTATTCGAGTCGCCGTACGGTTCAAGAAGTGCCAGTTCGTTTGTAAGATTGAATGTCAGATCAGAAAACCGGACAGCAGCATCTATCTCCAGCACAGGGACCATATCTTCAGGGGTAAGGTTGTCCTTCACTATCCTGTTCATCTTCTCGTGAAAGAGCGGCAGGTTCTCCAGATTAAGCCTGAGACCCGCGGCCTGGCGGTGGCCTCCATAACCAAGCAGCAGCTCCGAACAACCTGCAATGGCCCTGTACAGATGAAATGGCGCGATACTCCTGGCAGAACCCTTGGCAACGGAACCGCTGACTGAGAAAAGAAACACGGGCCTGTAAAACATGTCCACCAGCCTGGACGCTACGATGCCGATTACCCCGGGGTGCCAGTCAGGCGAGGCAAGGACGATAGAGGGACCCGGGTCGTCCCGCGATATCATGGAAAGGGCATCCTTTAACACATCGGCCTCAATCCTCTGTCTGGTCCTGTTCTGCTCCTCCAGAACATGGGCTATCGCCCCGGCCCTGTCCCGGTCATCCGTCAGAAATAGCTCCACGACTTCACCCGCGTCGTCAAGCCTGCCCGCTGCATTGATCCTGGGGATCAGGCTGAAGGAGAGCGACCCTGCGCGGCTGCCGCCGTTTACGCCGGCCGCTTCTTTAAGGGCGAGTATACCCGTCCGCGCGATACTGTCATTGATCCTCCTGAGTCCATACGTAACGAAAATCCTGTTTTCCCCGATCAGGGGGACAGAATCCGCGATCGTTCCGAGGGCGACCAGGTCGAGCAGTTCTTCCATGTTGAAATCGTTCCTTCCCATGTCCTGCACGAGCGCCTGGACCAGTTTAAAAGCTACTCCCACGCCTGCCAGGTTTTTAAATGGATATACGGAACCATTCCTGTGAGGGTCGATTACCGCCGCTGCTACAGGGAGTCTGTCAGGGGGCTCATGATGGTCGGTCACTATAACGTCTATCCCCTTTGAAACGGCTGAAGCAACCTCAGCCTCGGAGCTGATACCGCAGTCGGCGGTTATAATCAGGTTCGCATTCAGGGCAGCGGCTTTTTCTATCCCTTTAATACTCAGTCCGTATCCTTCCGTGATTCTGTTTGGAATGTGATAGCAGGTCTTTAAACCAAGCTTACCGAGGGTGGAAACCAGAAGCGCGGCGGCTGTTATGCCGTCCGCGTCATAATCGCCGTGCACGAGCACCGTTTCAGACTTCTTAATGGCGGACTTCAGCCTGTCAACGGCGGCCCTCATGTCCTGCATAAGAAAGGGATCGTGCATGTTATTAAGCGAAGGGTAGAGAAATTCCCTTATCATCCCCTCGTCTTTCATGCCGCGATTGACCAGCACCTGGGCCAGCACGGGTGATATCGAGACTTTATGCGACAGGTAGGCCAGAAATTCCTGATTGGTTTTGCTTACAAGCCAGTTGCGGTGCATTTATCTATGGATAGCAGACGTTATGGATTGTACGGATTATTTTATTCAGTTAATTACTTTTGCCGACTTAATGAAGTTAAAACCAGGAAACGGGAAGCAACGGGGAAAAGTGTTTTATGGACCGTTTACTTCTTCCCCATCGTCCTGTCTTTGCCCAGGAGCAGAACAATAGGACTCGCAACAAAGATTGAGGAATATGTGCCTACGATAATGCCCAGCATAATAGCGAAGGCAAAATCGTGGATCACTTCACCGCCGAAGAAAAACAGTGCGGCTGCCGCGAAAAAAGTGGTCAGCGAAGTAATGAGTGTCCGCGAAAGCACCTCATTTATGCTTTCATTAATTACTTCGATAGTGGACATCTTTATTCTGCTCTTCAGGTTTTCCCTGATCCTGTCAAAAACGACAACTGTGTCGGTAAGCGAGTAGCCGGCGATCATAAGAAGCGCGCTTACAACTATAAGGTTTATCTCTTTCCCCATCAAATAGAAGACGGCCAGCACGGCAAGAACATCATGAAACGTCGCAGCGGTCGCACCGATACCGAACCTGAACTGAAAGCGGAAAGTTATATAAATAAGTATGCCGATGATGGCCGCTATGACCGCCCATAAAGCGTCGGTCCTCAGCTTCTTCCCGACTTTGGGCCCGATCTCGGTAGTGGAATCAATGACCATACTGCCCTCGGAATATCTCTGCGAGAGGGCGGATATCATTTCTCTGGAAATGTCCCCGATATTCTCCTCACCCTTTTTTGTGCTGATAAGGATCTTGTTTTCTCCCGGCAGTTCCTGGAGTTCAACATCGCTTATTCCCCCGCTCACCAGCGCCTGCCTGACGTCTTTGAGCGGGACTCGCTCATTGAATTTCACCTGCACGGCAGTACCCCCGGCAAAGTCTATACCCAGGTTGGCTGCGCCTCTGGATATCTGTACGACCGTCAACAGACCTATTGCGGACAGGATGACCGTAAACGTGAGGGCATAATACATCTTGCCCATAAAATCGATTTTTGTATTTTTGAGTATTTCGATCATATGCTTAGTTGTTTCATCTCCGTTCTGGAAGATATTACGTCAAATACCGCCTTGGTACCGATAAGGGCCGTAAAGAGATTTATGAATACGCCCACGCCGAGGGTCACGGCAAAACCCTTTATGGGTCCAGTCCCAAACTGAAAAAGGACCACGGCGACGATGAGTGTCGTTACATGGGAATCGAATATGGTCCAGAAGGCCTTGTCGTAGCCTGAGTCTATAGCGGCCCTCGGCGTCTTGCCGAGTCTGAGTTCCTCGCGCATTCTTTCGAACATAAGCACATTACTGTCAACCGCCATGCCGATGGCGAGTATTATTCCCGCTATACCTGGCAGTGTCAGTGTCGCATTAACGGCGGAGAGGACACCGAGCAGATAAAGAATATTCAGGACCAGCGCGAAATCAGCGATCATACCGGACAGCCTGTAATAGACGATCATAAATACTATGACCAGAGCGGCGCCGACAAGACCGGCCTTTACGCCTGCGTTTATGGAGTCCCTGCCGAGCGAAGGGCCCACGGTCAGGTTCTGAAGCATCTTCAGCGGCGCCGGGAGCGAACCGGACCTCAGGACAATGGCAAGGTCCTTTGCCTCCTGCATGCCGAATGAACCGGATATCTGGGCATTGCCGCCCGCGATCTTCTCCTGTATTACCGGAGATGAATATACATTATTGTCCAGGATGATGGCGAGACGTTTCTTGACGTTATTCGCGGTCACCTGTTCGAAAAGCCTCGATCCAACAGAGTCAAAGGATATAGAAACGTACGGCTCGTTATATCTCTGGTCTATGTTCACGCGTGCCTCGGTGAGAAACTCGCCCGTCAGGAGCGCGTGTTTTTTCATAAGGTAGACTGTCAGGGTCTCCACCCCGGTCTCCTGGTTGCGGACCCTGCCGAAAAGTATCTCGTCCCCTTCAGGTATCTGTCCCGCAAACTGTTCCTGTATCTTGGTGGCCTCGGAAGGCAGGATGGACCCCGGAAGCTGGGCAGCCACAGGGGATTCATCGTCAAGGAGTTTAAATTCAAGTATGGCCGTCTTGCCCACCAGTTCTATAGCGCGCTTCGTGTCTTTTATTCCAGGAAGCTGAATGACTATCTCATTGCCCGACTGGGTGTGTATCGAAGGTTCCGCAACGCCGAACGCGTCCACCCTGTTTCTGATCGTCTCCAGCGCCTGTTCGACAGAGGAGTCCTTGATCCTTTTGATCTCCCTGGAGTCCAGATTATATACGATTTTCCCGTCCGACACGGTGTCAAGGGTGAGGTTGGGGAACTGCTCCGAGATCGTCTTTTTGACTATATCGCTGTCGGGCGACACTAAAACATCGAGACCTTTTTTCTCCGCTTTTGCCTCGATCTTTTTCTCATTAAAAGTATTTATCAGACTCGTTGTGATCCTTTCAAGCGTGACGTCCACGGCCTTGTCGCCTTCGACTTCATATACAAGATGAACGCCACCCTGCAGATCAAGGCCGAGCACGATGCCGTATTTCTGAAGCCACTCGGGCAGTGAATCTTTCATCGAGGTTGAAGGCAGATAAAATATGACCGACAGCAGCGTTGCGGCCGCGATCAGTGAAAGGCGCCAGACATAATTCTTTTTCACGTAAGTGTTACTCCTTGGTCCTCAGGCCGGCGATATAGCCTCT
>JBFLYJ010000369.1:0-3758 GCA_040756635.1 Nitrospirota bacterium | reverse complement strand
CTTTAAGAACCATCCCCTGGGTGAGGAGGCTTTTGAACGGCTCATTCACCCCGACCAGCCCGAGGTCCCTGAGTACCTTTGTGAAGAATCTCGAATAAAGCAGGTGCAGCACCGCGTGCTCGATCCCGCCTATGTACTGGTCTACCGGCATCCAGTATTTAAGCGGTGACATGCTCTTCCCGGTAAAATCGACACTTTTGTTGCCGCCCAGGCAGTACGCGATAAAATACCATGAAGAGTCCACAAACGTGTCCATCGTGTCTGTCTCTCTCCTCGCGTCTGCGCCGCAGAGGGGGCACTTAACATTAACGAAACCCTCTGTTTCGGCGAGCGGAGAGGCGCCTTTGCCTGAGATACGCACATCTTCAGGAAGAATTACCGGCAGGTCACTTTCCGGAACCGGAACAATACCGCAGGACGGGCAATAAATAATCGGGATCGGTGTCCCCCAGTATCTCTGGCGTGATATGCCCCAGTCCCTGAGCTTGTAATTCACTACCTTGCGGCCAAGCCCTTCTTTCTCGATAAAATCGGCGATCTTTTCCCTCGCCTCTTCTGACGAAGACCCTGAATAGGGACCTGATTTAACGAGGACGCCGTAATCTTCAAATGCCTGTAGGGGCAGGGCTTGTCCCTGTCCTTCTTCATGCGCTGCATCGGATTGCCCAAGGGCACCCGCGAGGGATGCCCCTATAGGTAAAATTACCGTCTTGATGGGAAGGTCATATTTTTTTGCGAATTCGAAGTCCCTCTGGTCATGTGCAGGGACGGCCATTATCGCCCCGGTCCCGTATTCCATGAGCACAAAGTTGGCCGCGTAGATGGGGATGCTGTCTCCGGTCAGCGGATTTTCCGCGTAGCATCCCGTAAACACGCCCTGCTTCTCCAGGGGATCGTCGGAGAGCGACTCGATCCGGCCCATGATTTCTTTATCTTTTACGAGTTCGCGTATTACAGGGTGCTTCCCCGCGATGCTCATAAAGGTAGCGCCGTACAGGGTGTCCTGTCTTGTGGTGAATATCCTTAACTTTTTGTCTGTGCCGGTTATCCTGAAATCAACCTCGACACCCTCGCTCCGCCCGATCCAGTTGCGCTGCATCGTCACTACCTTCTCGGGCCATCCGGTAAGTGTGTCGGCGTCATTCAGGAGCTCTTCCGCATATTCCGTAATCTTGAAAAACCACTGTTCAAGCTCTTTCTGCACCACAACAGTGTCACAGCGCCAGCAACCGTCATTAATTACCTGTTCGTTGGCGAGCACGGTCTCGCATGACGGGCACCAGTTAACGGATGAGGCCTTCTTGTAGGCGAGCCCGCGTTCGAGCATTTTAATAAAAAACCACTGGTTCCACCGGTAATACTCTGGATTGCATGTGGTCACTTCCCGTTTCCAGTCATACACGAGTCCCATCTTCTTCAACTGGTCCTTCATGTAAGCGATATTCTCATGGGTCCACTTAGAGGGATGTACGCCGTGTTTGATGGCAGCATTTTCTGCCGGCATGCCGAAGGAGTCCCAGCCCATCGGGTGCAGCACATTGAAACCGCGCATCTTTTTATATCTTGTGATGACGTCGCCGATCACGTAATTTCTGACATGCCCCATGTGTATCCTGCCGGACGGATAGGGGAACATCTCGAGGCAGTAGAATTTAGGCGACCCGGCGTCTTCCGTGACCGCGAACAGTTTTTCCCGGTCCCAGAACTCCTGCCATTTCTTTTCTATGCCCTGCGCGTTGTATCTCTCTTCCAATGTTCCCTCCGGTGTTTGTATCTGCTCTTGTGATTTATGTGTATTGGCTACGGTCTACGTCCTTCTCCAAATTGTGTATTTTACCATAATCATTCATTCAAAAAACCAAATCGACTTCAGGGGTACTTGTTGGATTTAAGAATTAATTTAGTGCTATACTACCTCTTGATTTTTTTACGGAAAGATCCGAATTGTACCGTCTTAAACATGTTCAAACCTGGTATAGTACCCCGAACGGATTATGTCCTGTTAAGGTAATTACTCTGAAAGGTTAACTCAGGTCCATTATTTTGATATATAAAGGTTCGAAAGAATTCAGTGCTCCCTGTTCCCGCCGATTGATTATCGCACTCATACTGACCGCATCAATTCTTCTGGCCGTTATTTCAACAGCGTCCGCGGAAACCGGCCCCCTTATTAAGATGATCGATGTCAGGGGCAACAACAGAATCAGTACGGACACAATTTACGCAAAGATCACCAGTAAAGAAGGCGGACCATTTTCAAAAAAGACCGTGCAGGAGGACATCCGGAAGTTATACGGCATCGGATACTTTGATGACATAAGGGTCGAGATAGAGGCGTTTGAAGGCGGGGTCAGGCTTATCTATACCTTTATCGAAAAACCGGCAATAATGAGCCTTGATTTCCAGGGTAACAAGGAGCTTGAGACCAAGAACATCAGGGAAAAGATCACCCTGACTACGGGAGCAATCGCCAATATGGCGCTTATAACCGATAACGCAAAAAAGATCGTCCTGTATTACCAGTCAGAGGGATACTGGCTTGCTGCCGTCGTCCCGGTCATCAACAAGGTCTCAAACAGCGGGATCGCGCTTACCTTCCAGATCGAAGAAGGTCCGAAGGTGAGTATAGACACGATCACCGTCGAAGGCAATAACGCTTTTTCCGACAGGGAAATCAAGCGAGCCATAAAAACAAGGGAGTGGTGGCTTTTTTCTTTTCTGACGGGGTCGGGCGTTTACAGTGAGGAACAGATGAAAGCGGATTTATTCACAATAAAGGAATTGTACCAGAGCAAGGGATACATTTATATTGCCGTAGCTGAACCTCAGATCACACTCAGCCCCGACAAAAAGGACCTTTTTATCACCATATCGATTTCCGAAGGGGACCAGTACAAGGTAGGCAGCGTCAAGATGAAAGGCAATACGGTTTTTACTGACACGGAGCTTATTGAGCAGGTCAAAACGACCCCCGGAGAGATATTTAACAGGACAGCGCTCAAGAATGACATCGACAATATAATAAACATGTACATGGACAAAGGCTACGCGCGCGCCGATATTGAGCCGCTGGTCGATGTGAATAATGAAGAAAAGACAGCTGATATTACCTTGTCCGTAATTGAGGGAGGGATATTCAGGATAGGCAGGATCGACATCAACGGTAACATCAAGACACGCGATAAGGTCATTCGTCGGGAGATGAGGCTCGACGAGGGTGATATTTTCAGCAAGAAACTCCTGACGAGAAGTTATCAAAGAATAAACAACCTTAACTATTTTGAAAGTGTGGACATCAGACCGGTCCCGAAAGCGGACTCTCAGCTGATGGACATCGATGTCAAGGTGGAGGAAAAGCTTACGGGCATGCTGAGCGTCGGCGGAGGATACAGCTCCGTCGACAAATTCATGGTCATGGGAGAGATTACACAGACCAATCTTTTCGGCAGGGGGCTGCAGCTGAAGCTGAAAGCGGACTTCAGCTCCAGACGGTCCAATTATAATATATCGCTGAGAGACCCCTGGTTTATGGATGAACCGGTTTCCGCTGCGATCGGCGCTTATAATGAAGTCGTGGATTACCCGGACTATGACAAAAAGGCCACTGGCGGCAATATCAGCTTCGGCCGGGAATTGTCGGAGTATGTGGGCGGCAGCATCTACTATGAAATCGAACAGGTAGAGATAACCAACATCGCGGAGGGTGCCTCGGCCCTCACGCAGGACCAGGAAGGTTCCAAACTTACAAGCAGCATAAG
>JBFLYJ010000368.1:0-3761 GCA_040756635.1 Nitrospirota bacterium | reverse complement strand
CTCTATACTATCGGGGATGTCACGTGCGCTTCAAAAATACTGCAATTATCCGGGAGAGATTTCGACGGCTGATAGCGGTAGAAAGGCGATGGACGCGATCAGCTCCGGCTTCTACGATATCTGCTTTCTTGACCTGAACCTGCCCGATATGAACGGGCTGAACGTCATGGAGAAGATCCATTCCGTGTCCCCGAAGACCAAGGTCGTGATTATGACCGCCGAATACCTGGAGGATGATATCAAGGAGAAAATAACGAACGGCGCCGTTCTGTTCATACCGAAACCTATCGAACTCGACTCACTCAAGGCCTTTATCGATAAAGAGGCGTCCTCAGACGGAGATTATGAATACAGCGGAGATCATGGATACACAGCAGAGGACGACTGCGTCAAACATGCTGATGGAAACAGCGACAGGAGGGCGTGTGAAAGAAGACGGGAAGCAAAAAAGGTCAGTTATTCATTGAGCGTCTTTTACAACTGGGAATTGAAATCGGACATTGAAGCTGATATCATTGACATTAGCGCCGGAGGTATCGGGCTGGTCACACCCTACCGGCTTTATCCGGGGACCATGCTCAGGTTCGACGGTTCTCTCGGCGACAGGACCGGGATGGTCAAGTGGAGCGTTGCTGATGAAAAAGGGTGCAGGGCGGGTATAAAATTTATATAGATGCAGGTCCCATTAAGGTCCATAATCATTTAATCAGGCAAGGAGTCAGGTGAAAAAGATATTCGCGATAAAACTTGTCGGCATACTGCTGGTTTTGATTTTGTCAGCAGCACATGCTGAAGAACAGAAACTGCCCGTAATAGGCGGGGAAGAAGTAGTAGCGGACGTTAATGGTGATCCTATCACACTTGGGGAATATACCAGAGAGCTTTCCGCCATACATGGTGAAGAAAAGACCGAAACGCACGCGGGAAAGATAGATTACAAGGGGATACTGGACCGTCTGATCACCCTGAGGCTGGTGCGGCAGGAATCGGTAAGCATGGGGCTTAACGAACTACCGGAAGTAAAAAAGGCGGTTGAGGATTATGCAGCCCAGACCCTCAACAGGCTTCTCAAGGGAGAATACATAAAAAGCATCACGGCGGACGAAAAAGAGGTTGAGAGACTTTATATTGAAGCGGTCAGAGAATACAAGATGAAGGCGGTCCTTCTTAATAATAAGGAAGAAGCGCAAAAGGTAGAGGAAGAAATCAAGGGCGGCGGCAACTTTGATGAGATCATAAACAGGGTCCTCTCGGAAAAGAAGGTAAAGGAAAACGCGGAGGGCGTCTATTTTGCCGGTCGCGACCTGCTACCCCCTGTCATTGAGGCGCTCTCGAAAATGTCGGTCGGCGACATAGGCCCTGTCATACCGATCAGCGACGGTTTTCTGGTCTTCAGGCTTGATGATGTCCGCGAACCCGATAACCCCGATGCAAGGGAAGAGGCGCGCAAGCAGGCACTGGACTTCAAGCGCAAGCAGGCGCTCGAACAGTACAAGGCGGTCCTGACCGAAAAATACGTGAAGCTGGACGACAAGGTAATCGACAGCCTTGATTATGACACGACTATCGAGAATTTTGAAAAACTGCGCGAAGACAAACGCATTATCGCATACATACAGGACGAGGAGCCTGTTACGGCCGCTGATTTAACGAATGCAGTCAATGATGAATATTACCATGGAGTTGAAGCGGCGATGAAAAAGAGGAAACTCAACGATAAAAAACGTACGTTCCTTTTTGATAAACTGGTACTGAAAAGATTATACAGGAAAGAGGCCCTGAAAATAGGACTGGACAAGTCGCCGGTCTTTAAAAGCATGGTCAAGGGATATGAGAACTCCGTACTCTTTGATACGTTCATCCGCAGAGTCATCGTACCCGACATAAGACCCTCGGAAGAAGAAATTAAGAAATATTACGACGATAACGTCGCCAGATATTCTTCACCTGAAATGATGAGGATCAGCAGCATCGTCTTTGAAAAAGCCGATGACGCCACCGATGCCCTGGAAAGGCTTAAAAAGGGCACTGACTTTAAGTGGCTCCTCTCAAGCGCGGAGGGCCAGGTGGACAAAAACGCCGAAGGACTTCTGGCATTTGACGGCGGCGTATTGACGACACAAGATATGCCCGAGGACGTGCGGAAAGTGGTGTCAGGGGCCAGGACAGGGGACATAAGACTTTACACCAGCCCTGAAAACCATTACTATGTTCTGTATATACAGGAAGTGTTCCCGTCACAACCGTTGCCGTTTGAGGATTTCAGGGAACAGATCTCAAAGGAGATATTTACCGACAAGCTGAATAAATCCATTGAAGACTGGGCCGCCAAACTCAGAGAGTTTTACGAAGTAAAGATATATCTCACGGAGTTTTAAGTCCGGTCCTGCCGGAAACGGTGGTATAAAACTGTCCGGACAATCATTGAGCAGGAAGCCGTTTAACATGGAAATAACGGGTCCCCGATAAAAGACCCCGGTATCTACAGATCAGAATAAAATTGGTCAACTGAATTTAATATGATATTAACGCGGAGAAAACGTGCATATGTTTATCTGACGGCGCTTCTGCTGATGTGCGCGGGCATTCTGTATCTGTCTTCATGCGCGCCTACCACGGAGAGGAAGCCGGGCGGACGCAAGGACTGCCTGGACTGTCACACCAAGTTCGCCGAAAAGTACCTCGGGATGAAAAATATTCACACCGTGGTAAAGGAGCGTAAATGCGAGGACTGCCACCTGAGGCACGGCCTGGTCCCCAAGTCCATTCTAAAGAGACAGGGCAACGACCTGTGTTACGGATGCCATACCAGAGATAAGATCGGAATGGACAGGGCCATGGTGCATACCGCACTTACTGAAGGCAAGTGCACCGCGTGTCATAATCCGCATGCTTCCCAGGGGAGCAATCTTCTGGAGGCCGAGGGCAATGAAGCGTGTTATCAGTGCCATAACAGAGAGGGCTTTGAGAAGATGGTCGTTCATAAAGTTATGGCGACCGACGGATGCAGGGCCTGCCACGCATCTCACAGTTCCGATAACGCGAACCTCCTCGTGAAGGAAGAGAAAGAGCTCTGTCTTTCCTGTCACACAAAGGACCGTGCCGCTTACAAAAAGGCCCACGGAGGCTATCCGGTGGAAACGACCTCATGCGTAAGCTGCCATAACCCGCATTCATCAGTCCGGTCCGCTCTCCTGAAGACGAGCGTGCATCCGGTGGTGGCCGGGAGTAAATGCCAGGAATGCCATAATCCGCCCTCATCCATGAAGCCTTTTGAGACGCCGCAGAAAGAGAGCGCTCTCTGTTATAAGTGTCATAAGAGAACCGACCTGGAAAAGGGAGGGACTATCGACCACGCGCCGTTTAAAGAGGGGAAGTGTTCCCCATGTCATAATACACATACCTCGGAGTATCCTTCACTGCTCGCGAAAAAAGGAAATGAGCTCTGCTTTGACTGCCACGCGGAAAAGGGCGAAAAATATGCCGTTGCGCATGCGCCGGTCGCGGACGGCAGGGGATGTCTGAGCTGCCACGCCGGTCACGCGGCAGGGGTGCAGAAGCTCCTTGTCAGGGAAGAAAAGGAACTCTGTTTTTCCTGCCATGAAAAGAACAGGGAAGAATTAAAAGCAAAGGTGCCTCATACCGCTTATACCGGAGAGAAATGCAGTATCTGCCATGACTCCCACGGCTCGAATTACAAGGGCATTTTCAGGGACAGGATGGACAAGGTCTGTTATACGTGTCATCCCGACAGCGAGGTA